>JBKJON010000248.1:0-2715 GCA_046595715.1 Marmoricola sp. | reverse complement strand
GCCGGGGCGACCTACGACGACCCCGGTCCGCAGATCAGCAACGGTCCGCCGGCGATCCACGTGCGTGCGGGTGGACGAACCGTGCAGCTGTGGCTGGTCGACGACGCGGTGGCGGAGTCCAAAGCGGCCCCGACCGAGGCGGCCGACGACGACCTCCTCGCTCGGGCCGTCTTCGCGGGGGAGGCCGACGGCCGTTGGCTGTGGCTGGTGATGAAGCCGGCGTCGGCCGCCCTGCTGCTGCACGACGAGTGGCTGCTGGCCGACGTGACGGGGTTCGGGCCCGAGGCGCTGGAGATGCCCTTCGGGGGACCGCGCCCCGGTTGGTGAGGAGCGTCCGCCCTTCTCTGCAGACGAATCGCCGCCCCGCGAGGCGGGACGTGCGCGTGGGGAGCCGCGTCGTACGGCACAATATGAGGCGATGCCCAAGACCCACGTGCTCGCCGTCGCCAACCAGAAGGGTGGCGTCGCCAAGACCACCACCGTCGCCTCGCTAGGTGCTGCCCTGGCCGAGCAGGGCAAGAAGGTCCTGCTGATCGATCTCGATCCGCAGGCCTGCCTGACCTTCAGCCTCGGGATCGACCCCGAGGACCTCGACATCTCGGTGCACCACGTGCTCACCAAGGGCCTCGACCCCGCCGAGGCCATCCTCGCCACCGACGACGGGGTCGACCTGCTGCCGGCCACCATCGAGCTTGCTCGCGCGGAGGCCGACCTGCTCACCCGCACCGGCCGCGAGTACGTCATCCGCACGGCCGTCGAGGACACCGACGGCTACGACTGGGTGCTGCTGGACTGCCCGCCCTCGCTGGGCGTCCTGACCGTCGCGGCGCTGACCGCCGCCACCGGTGTGCTCATCCCGCTGCAGTGCGAGACGCTCTCCCACCGCGGCGTCGGCCAGCTGCTCGACACCGTGCACGACGTCAAGCGGTTCACCAACCGCGAGCTGGAGGTGTGGGGAGTGCTGCCGACGCTGTACGACGGTCGGACCAACCACTCACGGACCGTGCTCGAGACGGTCTCCGAGACCTACGACCTCGAGGTCATCGAGCCACCCATCCCCAAGTCGATCCGGTTCGCCGAGGCTCCAGCCGCGGGGCGTTCGATCCTGAAGACGTCTCGGACCAACAAGGGCGCGCAGGCCTATCGCGACGTCGCGGCTGGACTCCTGAAACGGGTGTGACCCTTGACCGAGCGGCAGATCCTGCAGTCCGGTCCTCGGCCCCGCTACGGACGCCTGGTGGCGGCCAGCTCCGCGCTCGCGATCACGCTGACCACCCTGCTGGGCGGACTGGGACTGTTGCCGGACGGCTCCAGTGCCACTGCCTCCTCGGGCACTGACGGCTCCCGGGAGTCGGCCTCGCTGACCGGGGCCACCGTCCCCGACGCCCTGCGCACGGTGTCCCCTCAGGCCACGCCGACACCTGGGACCGAGCCGGCGCCACCGGCTACTGGTACCGCGCCCCCGGGCGCCCCACTTCCGGCCGGCAGCGGGACGGGTCGACGCGTGGTCTTCGACATGAGCGACCAGCGGGTCTGGTTGGTGGACCCGGGCAACGCCGAGGACGAGGTGCTCCGCACCTATCTGGTCTCCGGCAGCCTGACGAACAACCTCGGCCCCGGCACCTACGAGGTCTACTCGCACTCCCGTCGGGCCGTCGGCATCGACGACTCGGGCGTGATGCAGTACTTCGTGCGCTTCACCCGGGGTGCCAACGCCGCCATCGGGTTCCACAGCATCCCGACCAAGGACGGTAGTGCCCTGCAGAGCAGAGCCCAGCTCGGCTCGCCACAGAGCCACGGCTGCATCCGCCAGGCCCTGTCCGACGCCAAGCGCCTGTGGGTCTTTGCGCCCGTGGGAACCAAGGTCGTCGTCACCGCCTGATCAGCGACGCCTTCAGACGGTTCGCGGGAGGCGTCGACGAACAAAGGGGGTCGGGTTCCCGAGCGCCCCCTGACGTCTTCGGGTGTTGCTTCACCCCTTGACGTCAGGTTCCCCGGGTACCCGGGGGAAACCGGCAGCCCCGGACCTCAGCTGCTCTCGCCGGACCCAGCAGGCCTGCCACCGCGGGTGCGGCTACGGCTACGGTTGCGCTTCTTGGCCGGGCGGTCCCCGGAGCCCTCGGCCGCGGGCGCTGCCTGACGGCTCTCGCCGCCGGAGTCCTTGGAGCCGCTTTGGCTGCGACCGCGGCCACCGCCACCGCCAGTCTGGCTGCGGCCGCCGTCACGGCCCCCGTCACGTCCGCCGCGACCGCCACTGCCGCCGCGACCGTCGGTGCGGGGCTTGCGCTCGATGACGACCTGGCCCTCGGGGATGACGCGACCCTTGATGCCGGGGGCGATGCCCTGGTCGTGCAGGAAGTGCTCGGAGCTGGAGTAGGTCTCCATCGGCTCCTCGAAGGGCAGCTCCAGCGCCTTGTTGATCATCTTCCAACGGTGGAGGTCGGCCCAGTCGACGAAGGTGATGGCAATGCCGGTGGCGCCCGCGCGGCCGGTGCGGCCGATGCGGTGGACGTAGGTCTTCTCGTCCTCGGGGCAGGTGTAGTTCACGACGTGGGTCACACCGGTGACGTCGATGCCGCGAGCGGCGACGTCGGTGGCGACGAGGACCTGGAGCTTGCCCTCGCGGAACTTGGTCAGCGCCTTCTCGCGGGCGGCCTGGGCCATGTCACCGTGCAGCGGGCTGGCGTCGAAGCCACGCTCGGTCAACTCGTCGGC
>JBKJON010000090.1:0-9675 GCA_046595715.1 Marmoricola sp. | reverse complement strand
TCCACCCCGAGCACGGTCCGGGCTTCGACCTCTGGGTCGGCGGCGGTCTCTCCACGAACCCGATGCTGGCGCAGAAGCTGGGGGTGTGGATCCCGCTCGACGAGGTCGCCGACGCCTGGGAGGCCGTGATCTCGGTCTTCCGCGACTACGGCTACCGGCGCCTCCGCGCCCGTGCCCGCCTGAAGTTCCTGGTCGCCGACTGGGGCGTGGAGAAGTTCCGCGAGATCCTCGAGACCAAGTACCTCGGTCGCACCCTGGTCGACAACCCCTCCCCGGTGGCGACGCAGGACGGTGGCGACCACATCGGCGTGCACCCCCAGAAGGATGGCAAGTTCTACGTCGGCGTGGCCCCCGTGGCCGGTCGCATCAACGGCGCCACCTTGACCGGGGTCGGCGACCTCGTGGAGAAGTACGACGCTGCGGGAGCCCGCCTCACCGCGCACCAGAAGCTGGTCGTGCTCGGGGTCGACGAGGCCAAGGTCGAGCCCCTGATCGAGGAGCTCTCCGCCATCAACCTCGAGGCCCGCCCCTCCAACTGGCGCCGCTCGACGATGGCCTGCACCGGCATCGAGTTCTGCAAGCTCGCGATCGTCGACACCAAGCAGCGTGCGATCGACCTCGTCGGCGAGCTGGAGAAGCGCTTCCCCGAGCTCGACACCCCGATCACCGTGAACGTCAACGGCTGCCCCAACGCCTGCGCCCGCACCCAGGTCGCCGACATCGGCCTCAAGGGCATGCTCGTCCTCGACGACGACGACCACCAGGTCGAGGGCTTCCAGGTGCACCTTGGTGGCGGCCTCGGACTGGAGAACGGCTTCGGCAAGAAGCTCCGCGCCCACAAGATCACCAGTGCGGGGCTCGACGACTACATCACCACCGTGGTCAGCAACTTCCTCGCCGACCGCGAGGACGGCGAGGCCTTCGCCGCCTGGACGATCCGCGCCGACGAGATCCTCCTGCGCGGCGACAAGGCGCTGACATGAGTGCCCGCGCCGTGCCGTTCCACTGCCCCTACTGCGGCGAGGAGAACCTCTTCCCGCACGAGGTCGCCGACGGCCCCTCGCACGGCACGTGGGAGTGCCGGTCGTGCCTGCGGGCGTTCAAGGTCAACCTGATCGGACAGCTGAGACGTCCGAGCACCACCCCCACCGAGATCACCGGGCCGGACGTGTCCCGGTGACCGTCTCCAACACGCTCGCTGCCCGCGCCTTCCGCGGTTCCACCACCGAGGGTCGGAGCATCGAGGAGCTCAAGGAGATCATCTCGATCGTCGGGGCCGAGCTCGAGCTGGCGCCCGCCGAGGACATCATCGAGTGGGCCGTGGCCACCTTCGGTGCACGCTTCTGTGTGACGTCCTCGATGAGCGACGCCGTCCTCTCCCACCTCGCCGCGAAGGTGGCGCCGGGCGTCGACGTGGTCTTCCTCGACACGGGCTACCACTTCGCCGAGACCCTCGGCACCCGGGACGCGGTCGAGACGACGCTGCCGGTCAACCTGATCAGCCTCACGCCGGTGCAGTCGGTGGCCGAGCAGGACGCGACCTACGGCACGGACCTCTACAAGACCGATCCCGACCTGTGCTGCAGGCTCCGCAAGGTGCAGCCGCTGGCCGAGGGCCTCGCGGGGTACGACGCCTGGGCCACCGGGCTCCGCCGCGCCGAGACCCACAACCGCGTCATCGCGCCGGTCGTCGGCTGGGACGAGAAGAAGCAGAAGGTCAAGGTCTCCCCGATCGCGCGGTGGTCCGACGAAGAGGTCGAGAAGTACATCGCCGAGAACGGGATCCTGGTGAACCCGCTGCAGTACGACGGCTACCCCTCCATCGGCTGCTGGCCCTGCACCCGCCGCGTCGAGATCGGCGAGGACGCCCGCGCCGGTCGTTGGGCCGGCACCAACAAGACCGAGTGCGGCATCCACCAATGAGCCGACCGCCCACCGACCACGCCGACGACACCTTCCCCGCCGGGGCAGCTCGCGGCACCTGCACGAAGGGAGTCAGATCGTCATGACCGCTCCAGCACTCATCACTCTCGCCCATGGCAGCCGCGACCCGCGTTCGGCCGCCACGATCAAGGCCCTGGTGGCCGAGACCCGCCAGACGCGCCCCGATCTGCGCATCGAAGCGGCGTTCCTCGAGCTCGCCAAGCCAGGCTTCCCCCAGGTCGTCGACCGGTTGGTCAAGGCCGGCTTCGAGGAGATCGTGGTGGTCCCGCTCCTGCTCAGCGACGCCTACCACGCCAAGGTCGACGTGCCCCGGGCCATCGGCGAGGCCACGGCGCGCCACCCCGGGCTACAGATCCGGATGAGCCGAATCCTCGGCCTCGAGCCCGGATTCCTCGACGTGCTCGACCGACGCCTGCGTGAGGCGCTCAGCCACGCCAGAGTGCGTGAGCTCGACGCGCTGGTCCTGGCGGCCGCTGGGTCCTCGGACGCCCTTGCCAACCAGGCGGTCTCGCGCCTGGCCCGGGTGTGGGCCACTCGCCACAAGCTCCCCGTCACAGCGGCGTTCGCCTCCTCCTCACCCCCGGCCACCGGGGAGGCCGTGCGTGCCTTCCGCGCTGAGGGTCGCCGTCACGTGGCGGTGGCATCGCTGTTCCTCGCGCCCGGCTTCCTGCCCGACCGGGCCGCCGAGCTCGCCCTGGAGGCTGGTGCCGTGGCCGTGTCCGAGCCACTCGGCTGCGACCCGGAGCTCGCCCGCACCATCCTGGCCCGCTACGCCGTCGGTGCCGTGGAGCTCGTCCCTGTCTGAGGTCCTCCGCCTATCCGACCAGGGCCGCGAGCAGCCGCTGCAGCTCCGTGGCCGCGTCACCGGTCAGGCCTCCGTGCACCGGCCCGGGTTGGATGACCGTGCTCCGCGGTGCCCGCAGGAACCCGAACCTCGTGCTCTGGTCGTCCCGGCCCGCGCGTACGCCGTACGCCGTGGCCCGGGAACCGACCCCGAAGTCGACATGGGCCTCGCCCCGGCACACCGCCTCGACCGCGGTGAGGGCGTGGCGGACCGCGTCGACGTCGACGTCCGGGTCGAGCGACCGCAGCCGGTCGTCGTCCAGCCGGAACGCGGAGCCGAGGAAGTCCTCGGCCTGGCAGTAGACGACCACGCCCACGTTGACGAACTCCTCCCGGTCGACGCGGGGCACGCAGCGCAGGGAGACGTACTGGTAGCCGTTCACGAACTCGTCCCCTCGGGGGCGGGCAGCCACGCGCGTGGTGATGCCAAGCGCGCCACCAGGTAGTCGACGTACCGCTCGCGCAGGGCGTCCGGGGTCTCGGCCCCCGGGGCCACCTCGAGCCACTCGTCTGGAACCTCGGCCAGGACGGCGTGCAGCGCCGCAGGCGTCACCCGGGCAGAGAGCTCCTCGTCCTGCGCCGCCGCCTCGGCGGCATAGTGGCGCATGATGTGCTCGTTGACGTCGAAGGGCTGGGCCGCGAAGCGTTCCGTGGACCCGGCGCGCCCGGGCCAGGCGTGGTGGAAGTAGAGCGCAGCACCGTGGTCGATCGCGAACAGGGCACCACGCCACACGAGGAGGTTGGGGTTGCGCCAGGACCGGTCGACGTTGGCACACAGGGCGTCCAGCCACAGGATGCGACCTGCCAGGGCGCGCTCGGGCTGATAGGCGCTGTCGTAGCCGAAGGAACCCGGCAGCAGGTCCACCCCGAGGTTCAGGCCAAGACTCCTGTTCAGGAGGTCCTGCACCTCCTCGTCCGCCTCGTAGCGGCCGATCTCCGGGGCCAGGTCGACGCTCACCAGGTCGGGCACCGGCACGTCGACGAGGCGGGCGACACCGGCCACGACCACCTCGGCCACCAGCACGCGCAGCCCCTGGCCGGCCCCGCGAAACTTGCACACGTAGGTGCCCAGGTCGTCGGCCTCGATGACACCGGGCAGCGACCCGCCCTCCCGCAACGGTGTGACGTAGCGGGTCGCCTGGACGTGTCTCAACTCGTGCTCTCCTCGTCGGGGCCGGTCAGCCGGGCCCGCTGCTCGGCGACGTCGTAGTCGGGCTCCGGCCACTCCAGCTTCATCCCGCGCAGCGCCTCGAGCAGGAGCTGGCCGACGGCCCAGTTGCGGTACCACTTCTGGTCACTCGGTACGACGTACCAGGGTGCCGCCTCGGTGTTGCAGCGCTCGAGAGCGATCTCGTAGGCCTTCTCGTACTCGCGCCAGAGCTCGCGGGCGGCGACGTCGCCGGGCTTGAACTTCCACTGCTTCTCGGGATCCTCGAGCCGGGCCAGGAGCCGTTCCTGCTGCTCCTCGGGCGACATGTGCAGCATGCACTTGATGACGACCGTGCCACCGTCGACGAGGCCCTTCTCCCAGTCGTTGATCGCCCCGTAGCGTCGCTCGATCTCGGCAGCTTCGGCCAGCTCGAGCACGCGTACGGCCAGGACGTCCTCGTAGTGCGAGCGGTCGAAGGCACCGACCATTCCGGCACCGGGGAGCGCCCGGTCGACGCGCCACAGGAAGTCGTGAGCCAGCTCCTCCTCGGTCGGCTTCTTGAAGGAGCTCAGCCGGAACCCGATCGGGCTGAGCAGCCCCAGCGCGTGGTTGACGACACCACCCTTGCCGGAGGTGTCCATCCCCTGCAGGACCAGCAGGATCCGGCGCGAGCCACCCACGTAGGCGTTGGCGTACATCCGCTCCTGCAGGTCGGCCAGCTCCTCACCGATGGCCGCGAGCTGCTTCTCAGCCTGCTTCTTGCTGCCGTCGTACCCGGGGGTGTCCCTCGGGTCGAGATCAGCGAGCGAGACCGCCCCCTGGGGCAGCCGGAGCAGGTCGGTCACGGTGTAGGACATGGACCTGAGTATGTCGCCGCACGCCGACGGGGTGAAGTCGGCGTCCAGTGCCGGTCCCGCGCTCAGAGCTTGGCGGCGCCCCGACTTCACCCTGTCGGCGTGTGTGCCTGTGGATGGCGGGATGCGGAGTGGCGAGCTCTGCGGGAGTCTCCCCCTGTGTCAGTGGTCGAGTGCTTGCGTGAGCTGGGCGGGGTGGCGAACCGTGCGACGCTCGTCCGACGCACCTCTCGCAGCGACCTCGAGCGTGCAGTCCGAGCCGGGGACGTGGTCCGGGTCGCGCGGGGCCGGCTGGCCCTCCCTCAGGTCGACGACGCGGTTCGTGCGGCCCACGCCCTGTCCGGGGTGCTGAGCCACACGAGCGCCGCGCTGCACTGGGGCTGGGAGCTCAAGACCGTTCCCGACAGCCCACACGTCACCGTGCCCGCGAAGCGCCGCGTCGCTGTCGAGCGTCGGCGTGGGGTGAACCTGCACCGTGCAGACCTGCACGACGATGACGTGGTCGACGGGGTGACCAACGCCGAGGTCACCTTGCTCCAGTGTCTGCGCTGCCTGCCGTTCGACGAAGGACTCACCGTCGCCGACTCGGCACTGCGCCA
The DNA here is from genome assembly GCA_046595715.1 of Marmoricola sp. GTDB lineage: Bacteria > Actinomycetota > Actinomycetes > Propionibacteriales > Nocardioidaceae > Marmoricola. Next base: position 4,285 of record JBKJON010000090.1, on the reverse strand, counting down.
CGGTGTTCCGCCCAGCACGTTGCGTCGGGTCAGCGCCTCGGCCCGCGGGCCGGGCGCTCCGAAGATCCGTCGGATCTGCGCCGAGGCAACGCCGAGGTCGGCGAACCCGTTCGAGTCGGTCCTGCGGGCCATCGCCCTCGACGTGGTCGGCCTGCACGTGCAGCCGCAGCGCTACATCGCCGCCCGCACGCGCCCCGACCTGGTGGACGAAGCCCTCACCATCGTGGTCGAGGCCGACTCCTTCACCTGGCACGGAGGCCGGGCGGCGCTGCGTCGTGACGCCAAGCGCTACAACCTGATGGTCCTCGACGGCTGGATCGTCCTGCGGTTCGCTTGGGAGGACGTCATGCACGACCCGGACTACGTGCGCGAGACGCTCACCAGAGTGGTGGCGCTCGCACAGGGACGGGGTGAAGTTCGGTGCCGGCGGTGCCCCGAAGCGTGACTCAGCCCCTGCTGGATGACCTCTCCCCGTCCGTCTACGGTCGTCCCATGGATCTCCCCGTGATGCCCCCGGTGCAGCCGATGCTGGCCAAGTCGGTGAAAGGGGTCCCGGATCCCGCCAAGTTCGACGGCGGGCTGCTCTTCGAGCCCAAGTGGGACGGGTTCCGCTGCATCGTCTTCAAGGACGGCGACGAGGTGGAGATGACCTCGCGCAACACCAAGTCGCTCACGCGCTACTTCCCCGAGGTCGTGGAGGCCGTCCGCGAGCAGCTGCCCGAGCGGTGCGTGGTCGACGGCGAGCGCTTCGTCGCCGTCGGTCCGCGGCTGGAGTTCGAGATCCTGCAGGAGCGGATCCACCCGGCCGTGTCACGCATCAACATGCTGGCCGAGAAGACCCCTGCCTCGTTCGTCGTCTTCGACCTCCTCGCCTTCGGGGACGACTCGCTGGTCGACCGCCCCTTCTCGGAGCGGCGTGCCCTCCTCGAGGCCGAGTTCGGCGGCCTAGACGGCCCGACGTACCTGACCCGGACCACGACCGACACCCAGCTGGCCCAGAGCTGGTTCGAGGAGTTCGAGGGCGCCGGCCTGGACGGTGTCATCGCCAAGCCGCTGGGATCGGCGTACCAGCAGAACGGACGCACCATGCTCAAGATCAAGCACGAGCGGACCGCGGACGTGGTGCTGGCCGGCTACCGCCTGCACAAGACCTCGACGCCTGAGAAGCCGTTGCTGGGCTCGATGCTCCTCGGCCTCTACGACGACGGGAGGCTCCAGCACGTCGGGGTCTCGGCCTCCTTCACCGTCGCACGGCGCGCCGAGCTGCTCGGGGAGCTGAAACCCCTCGAGTGCTCGATCGCGGACCATCCCTGGGGTGAGTGGCAGGAGTGGGCGATCGCCAACCCGGACCGGGCCCCGGGCACGCAGAGCCGCTGGAGCGCGGGAAAGGACCTGTCGTTCACGCCGCTTCGGCCCGATCGAGTCCTCGAGGTGAAGTACGACGCGATGGAGGGCCGGCGCTTCCGGCACACCGCCCACTTCAAGCGCTGGCGCCCCGATCGGGACCCCGAGTCCTGCGGTTATGACCAACTGGAGCAGCCTGTCAGCTACGACCTCACTAAGGTTCTCGGTATGAACACATCCGGAGGTGCCTCGTGAGCGAGTACGACGTGATCCTGCTCATCGAGCAGCCGTTCACCACGACCGACGCAACCAACGTCCGCAGCCTGCACGAGGACATCGAGGACCCCGTCCGCTACCACGTGATGCTGCCCGTCGAGGACCCGTCGGGGCGCGTGGAGGGAGCCATGGGGTCGTTGGGCACCGGCGAGATGCTCGCCACCCCGGCCATCGCCGTCGAGGGGACCGACGTCGAGGAGTTGCGCAACGAGTTCCTCGACGAGTGCCGCCGCGGAGTCGCGACGACCGTGAGCGCCATCGAGGCGGCCGGTGGGCGTGCCGTCGGCGAACCTGTCACCCAGGACCCGATCCAGGCGCTGGTCGACAAGGTGACCGAGGTCGACGCGCGTGAGGTCATCATCTTGACCAGGCCCCATGTGGTCAAGGAGTTCTTCCACGTCGACTGGACCTCACAGGCCCGCCGCAAGCTCGGTGTCCCTGTGCTCCACCTCCTCGAGCACGAGAACTTCGACGAGCAGGCGGGCGAGGGCGAAGGCATCTCGGGTTTCTGAGGTGGCCCTGTTCAAGAAGCGCCCGCCGTCCCGGGGACCCGACGAGGCTGTCGTGGCCTTCTGGGGCTGGTGGACCGCCGAGGGTCGCTCGCTGGCGGAGCGGAGCATCGACGGTCGCGTCACACCGGAGGCGTTGGCGGAGGCCATGACCGACCGGATCCGCTCCCTGGGTGAGCTCGGCTGGGAGCTGGCGGAGGGTGAGACGTCGGCCCACGTCCTGGTGATCACCGGCGAAGAGGATCCTGTCGGCCGTGCCGTCGCCCGACGTGTGGTGCTCGCTGCGCCCGACGCGGACGACACCTGGTCCTACGTCGACACGCGTCCACCTGTCCCCGACCCGCAGTCCGTGGTGCTGAGTGCCGCCGGCGGCGGCGCAGATGACGTCGACTTCGCTCGCGTGCAGGTGTCGGCGCGGGTGAACGGTGGCCGCTTCGACGTACAGGTCCACCACCCCGCGTTCGCCGACCTCCCCGCGGACGGGCGCATCCAGGTCACCTTCCTGGCGCTGGACGCCGCGCTCGGGGAGGTCGACACCGAGCTCTGGCTGGGAGAGGTCACTCCCGTCGAGTTCCCGCCCCTGGACGGCTTCGGGCTGCTGGCCCTGCGGTCCGTCGTGCACGACCTCAAGCGGCAGCGGGTCGGTGCGGACGGCCAGACCGGCTGGGTGATGCTGCGGGGCGAGACCAAGGACGGTCCGCTGGTCGCGATGGCCCGGTCGCCGCTGCACCCGCTGACCGCGCCTCACCTCGACACCTACGTCGCGGTCACGCTCCCCTACTCCGAGCGCACCGGCGAGGGCCTGCCCGACGAGGGTTCCTTGGAGCCGTTGCGCGACTTCGAGGCGAGGCTGCAGGGTGAGCTCGGCGCGTCCGGCCAGGTCGTGGCCCACCTGACCAACGCCGGCAGCCGCACCCTGCACGTGTACGTCGACTCGACCGCTGGTGTGCTGCCGACCCTCAAGGCCCTGGCCAAGGCCTGGGACCAGGGCAGGACCAGCGTGCACGACATGTACGACCCGGGCTGGGAGGCGGTCCAGCACCTGCGGGGCTGAGGCCTTTCGCGACCGCCACGGCCCCTGGTCTTGAATGATTCAAGAAACTGCAGCACAGTGGGCAGGGTGCCCAAGCAGACGGACTTCGAGCAGACGGACCACGAGCAGAGGCTGCGTCAGGCAGCCCTGCGCGTGACGCGTCCCCGGGTGGCGGTGCTGACCGCGGTGCACGAGCACCCGCACGCCGACACGGACTCGATCATCCGTGCCGTGCGCGCGCAGTACGGCGTGGTGTCCCACCAGGCCGTCTACGACGTGCTCCGGTCACTCACGGCCGTCGGCCTCGTGCGCCGCATCCAGCCCTCCGGCTCCGTGGCGCGCTACGAGGCGCGGGTCGGCGACAACCACCACCACGTGGTGTGCCGGGTGTGCCAGACGATCGCCGACGTCGACTGCGCCGTCGGGGACACCCCGTGCCTGAGCGCCTCGGACGACCATGGTTTCACGATCGACGAGGCCGAGGTCGTCTACTGGGGCATCTGCCCCGCCTGCTCCACCACACAGAGTTCTCGAACAACCACCACCGCCACCCCCCGGAAGGAATCTCATGAGTGAGCACCACGACGCCGTTGTCGGAGACATGAACTCGGAGGAGAGCGAGGCCACCTGCCCGGTGGCTCACACGCGCGTTCCCCACCACCCGACCGAGGGGGCCGGCAACCGGGACTGGTGGCCGAACCAGCTCAACCTGAAGATCCTGCGCAAGCACCCGGCCGTGGCCAACCCCCTCGGTGAGGAGTTCGACTACCCCACCGCGTTCGCGACCGTCGACCTCGACGCACTGACGCAGGACGTCGACGCGGTCATGACCAGCTCGCAGGACTGGTGGCCGGCCGACTTCGGCCACTACGGCGGCTTCTTCATCCGGATGGCCTGGCACAGCGCCGGCACCTACCGCATCGGCGACGGCCGGGGCGGTGCCGGCCGCGGCCAGCAACGCTTCGCCCCGTTGAACAGCTGGCCCGACAACGTCAGCCTCGACAAGGCGCGCCGCCTGCTATGGCCGATCAAGCAGAAGTACGGCAACAAGATCTCGTGGGCCGACCTGATGGTCCTCACCGGGAACGTGGCGCTGGAGACCATGGGCTTCAAGACCTTCGGC
>JBKJON010000034.1:0-6222 GCA_046595715.1 Marmoricola sp. | reverse complement strand
CACCAAGGACTCGCTGCGCGAGCTGGTGGCGCCGGGTCTGCTGGCCGTGCTGGCACCGGTTGCCGTGGGCTTCGGCCTCGGCGTCCAGGCGCTGGCCGGCTTCCTGGCCGGTGCGATCGGCACCGGCACCCTGATGGCCGTCTTCCTGGCCAACGCGGGTGGGGCCTGGGACAACGCCAAGAAGCTGGTCGAGGACGGCCACCACGGTGGCAAGGGTTCCTCGGCCCACGAGGCGACGATCATCGGCGACACCGTCGGTGACCCGTTCAAGGACACCGCCGGTCCGGCGATCAACCCGCTGATCAAGGTGATGAACCTGGTCTCGCTGCTGATCGCCAGCGCCGTGGTGTCGCTGAGTGTCGGGGAGAACCAGAACGACGCGGTGCGGATCCTGATCGCGCTCGTCGCCACGGCCATCATCGTGGTCGCGGTCGTGATCTCGAAGCGTCGCGGAAACGTGATGACCGACGACGCGCCCGTCGCGAGCCAGGCAGCCGTCTAGGCACGCTGAGCGGGCTTTTCAGGCACGCTCCACAACGCCGACCGGGCAGTTCCGGCACACCTCGTGTGCCAGAACTGCCCGGTCGGCGTTTGTGCGCGTGCCAGCAGTGCCCGCTCGGCGGATAGCGTGCGGGGGTGACGGACCACGAGCAAGCCCTCGCCACCCGGCTCCGAGCGGCGCTGACGGCGGCCGACTTCACCTTCGACGGCGTCGCCGAGGTCCTGGGGGCGACGGGTCACGCGGCCCTCTCCCGCAACGAGACCCTGCCCGGCCTCCGCGTCACCCGCGGCGGCACCCCGGTCGAGACGCTGACGCGGCTGTGGCTGCTGCAGGCGCCCGTGCCGGCGAGCCAGGTCGAGCGGGCCCTGCCGGACCTCCTCGACCCCCTGTGCAACGCCGGCCTGCTCGAGCGCTCGGTGGGCGAGGTCCGGGCGCGGGTCGACGTACGCCCCTACGCCACCGAGGACGTCGACCTCTGGGTCACCAGCGACCTCACCCCCGGCCTGGACGGCGGTCCGGCGAGGGTCGCCCCGGACCACGTGCTGGGGATCAGCTCGGCCGCAACGTCCCTGGCGCAGCTGACCGTCCGCGACCACGTCGATCGCTCCCTGGACCTCGGCACCGGCTGCGGGGTGCAGTCGCTGCACCTGGCCACCCACTCCCGTCAGGTCGTCGCCACCGACGTCAACCAGCGGGCGCTGCGGCTGACGCGGTTCAACGCCGCGCTCAACGACCTGGCCGACCGGATCGACGTCCGGGAGGGCAGCTTCTTCGAGCCCGTGGCCGGTGAGCTGTTCGACCTCGTCGCCACCAACCCGCCGTTCGTGATCTCGCCGGCCACCGGTGAGCGGCTCGTCTACCGGGACTCCGGGCTGCCCGGTGACCGGGTCGTCGAGCACATCGTGCGCGGGGTGCCCGCCCTGCTTCGCCCGGGCGGGACCGCACAGGTCCTCGCGAACTGGATGGTCGTCCGCCACCAGCCCTGGGAGGAGCGGCTCTCGTCCTGGATCGAGGGCTGCGACGCCTGGGTCGTCCAGCGTGAGACCGTCGACCTGGCCAGCTACGTCGAGCTCTGGCTCAAGGACGCGGCCCTGCACGGCACGCCGGAGTACCACCAGCGCTACGACACCTGGCTGTCCTGGTTCGAGGAGCAGGGGGCCGAGGCCGTCGGGTTCGGCTGGGTCAACCTGCGCCGGGTCGACGCGGAGCCCACTCTTCGGCTGGAGCACTGGCCCTACGACGTCCAGCAGCCGATCGGTCCCGAGGTCAGCGGCTTCTTCGATCGCACCGCCAGGCTCCGGACGACGAGCGACGAGGACCTCGCCGGCTCGCGGCTCCTCGCACGCCCCGACCTGCGCCAGGAGACGTACGGCGCGCCCGGGGCCGAGGACCCGGAGGAGATCGTGCTCCGCCAGCAGAGGTGGGTACGGCGGGCCCGTCAGGTCGACACCATCGAGGCAGCGCTGGTGGGAGCCTGCGACGGTGAGCTGACCGTGCTCCAGATCCTCGACGCCCTGGCCCAGCTGCTCGAGCAGGACGCAGCCGAGGTGCGGTCTACCTACCTGCCGGTCGTGCGCGACCTGGTCGTCGAGGGGTTCCTCGACCTGGAGCAGACGCACCGATAACGGTTCGCTTCACGAGCCCCGTTTCCGTAGCGTGATCCGGTGCGCGTCCTTCCCCTCGACCACCCCGGCGTCGCCGACCACCGCTCGGCCGGAAGGCTGCTGTGGTGGCTGGCGAAGGGACAGTGGCACACGCTGGTCATGGGCATGCTGTTCGGCATCGCGTGGATGAGCACGCAGGCCGTGATGCCGGCCGTGATCGGCCAGGCGATCGACAAGGGCGTCACAGCCAAGGACACCACCGAGCTGGTCAAGTTCGCAGGCCTGATGCTGCTCATCGGCCTGGTGCAGGCAGCCGCAGGGGTCATGCGGCACCGCTTCGCCGTCACCAACTGGCTCACCGCGGCCTACCGCACCGTGCAGCTCATCGGACGCCAGGCGGTGCAGCTCGGCGGCACGCTGCCGCGCAAGGTGTCGACCGGTGAGGTCATCGCCATCGGCACCACCGACCTGTCCCACCTCGGCAACCTCATGGACGTCACGGCGCGGTTCGTCGGCGCCGTCGTCTCCTTCGTGCTGGTCGCGGTGATCCTGTTGCAGACCTCGGTCACGCTCGGGGTCGTCGTACTCGTCGGAGTGCCGTTGCTGATCCTTCTCGTCGGCCCCCTTCTGGGTCCGTTGCAGCGGCGCAGCACCCACCAGCGCGAGCTGATGGGTCAGCTGTCGAACACGGCGAGCGACATCGTCGGCGGGCTGCGCGTGCTGCGCGGCATCGGTGGCGAGCAGGTGTTCCACGACCGCTACCGCAGGGAGTCGCAGATGACGCGTCGGGCCGGCGTGCAGGTGGCCCGCCTCCAGTCGGTGCTGGAGGCGCTGCAGGTGCTCCTGCCCGGAGTCTTCGTGGTGATCGTGGTCTGGCTCGGTGCCCGCTACGCCGTGGAGGGCCGGATCACGGCGGGCGAGCTGGTCGCGTTCTACGGCTACTCCGCCTTCCTGATGATCCCGCTGCGCACGGCCACGGAGTACGCCGACAAGCTGATCCGCGCCCGGGTCTCGGCCACGCGCGTCTGCCGTGTGCTCGCGCTGACCTCCGACCACCTGGATCCGGTCGAGCCGGCTCCGTCGCCGCCCCTCGGCTCGGAGCTGGTCGACCTGCGCTCGGGGCTGCGCGTCCGTCCCGGAACCATGGTCGCGGTCGTCAGCGAGCAGCCCGAGGAGTCGGCCGGTCTCGCCGACCGGCTGGGCATGAGCGCGCCCGACGTCGACGACGAGGTCCGCCTCGGCGGCGTACCCCTGGGGGCCCTCCGCCGCGAGGAGGTACGCCGCCGCATCGTCGTGTCCGACCCCGGTTCCCAGCTGTTCTCCGGGCGCCTCGGCGACCGGCTCGACCTCACGGGGACCGGCGACCTCTCGCGGGCCCTGGCCACCACCTCGTCGACCGACATCATGGAGTCCCTCCCGGACGGTCTGGACACCGTCGTGGCCGAGCGGGGCCGCACCTTCTCGGGTGGTCAGCGCCAGCGACTGGTCCTGACACGGGTGCTCACCCTCGACCCCGAGATCCTCGTGCTGGTGGAGCCGACCTCGGCCGTCGACGCGCACACCGAGGCGAGGATCGCCGCCCGGCTCAGGAACCACCGGACCGGGCGCACCACGGTGGTCACCACCACCAGCCCGCTCATGCTCGACGCCATGGACGAGGTGGCCTTCCTGCGCCACGGCCGGGTCGTCGCGACCGGGCCGCACCAGGGGCTCCTGGACACCCAGCCGTCGTACCGTCGCGTCGTCATCCGGGAGAGCGAGGTGACCACGCCGTGAGCACGATGCTGCCCGTGGCCGAGGGGCGCGCGGTCCGGGCGCACGTCCGGGTCATCGCGCGCCAGCACCCGCGGATGCTCGGCGGGACGCTCGCCCTGCACGTCCTGGCAGCCCTGGCGGCCATCGCGGCACCGCGCCTGATCGGCGACCTGGTCGAGGCCGTCGAGCAGGGTACGACGACGGCCCACGTGGATCGGATCGTCATGCTGCTAGGGGGATTCCTCCTGCTGCAGACCGTGCTGACCCGCTACGCGCGCTACCTCAGCCAGGTCTTCGGTGAGCAGGTGCTGGCCGAGCTGCGTGAGGACTTCGTCGGCAACGCGCTCTCGCTGCCGGTCGGCGTGGTCGAGTCGGCCGGTTCCGGCGACCTGCTCACCCGCACCGGCCGCGACGTGGACCAGCTCGGCTGGTCGGTCCGCTGGGCCATGCCCGAGTGGACGATCGCGGTGGTCACCGCGCTCATCACCTTCGCAGCGGCGATCAGCGTCGGCTGGTGGGTGGCCCTGCCCTGCCTGTTGGGCGTGCCGCCGCTCGTCATCGGCCTGCGCTGGTACCTCGCCCGGGCCAAGGACGGCTACCTGCGCGAGAGCGCGTCGTACTCCGCCATCAACGCGACCCTCACCGAGACCGTCGACGGCGCCCGCAGCGTGGAGGCGCTCGGCGCGGGCCGGGAGCGCATCGAGGCGATCGACCAGGACATCAGGGAGTCCTACCGGGCCGAGCGCTACACGCTCCACCTGCGCACGGTGTTCTTCCCCAGCATGGAGCTGTCCTACCTGATCCCGACGGTGGGGACCCTGCTCTTCGGGGGCTACCTCTACACGCACGGGCAGGTCTCGCTGGGTGAGGTCACCGCGGCCACGCTCTACGTGCAGATGCTCATCGACCCGGTCGACCGCATCGTCTCGATCCTCGACGAGCTGCAGCTCGGCGCGGCCTCGCTGGCGCGGCTGCTCGGTGTCGCGGAGGTGCCCGACGACCGGGAGACGAGCGGCGAGCGGCCTCGTGGTGAGCAGCTGGCCGCCCAGGACGTGCGGTTCTCCTACACCGAGGGTCGCGACGTGCTGCACGGCGTGGACCTCGAGGTCGGGGTGGGGGAGCGGATCGCGATGGTCGGTCCCTCGGGGGCGGGCAAGTCGACCCTCGGCCGGCTGCTGGCCGGGATCCACCCGCCCCGCACCGGATCGGTCACCGTCGGCGGCGTACCCCTGGTGGCGCTGCCGCTCGAGGAGCTGCGTGGCCACGTCGCTCTGGTGACCCAGGAGCACCACGTGTTCGTCGGCACCCTCCGCGAGAACCTCGCGCTGGCCGCGCCTCCAGGGGCGAGCGACGACGACATCCGGTCCGCGCTCGACGCGGTGGACGCCCTCGGCTGGGTCGACGCGCTGCCCGAGGGTCTGGCCACCGTGGTGGGCTCCGGCGGCCGGATCGTCAACGACGCCCACGCCCAGCAGATCGCCCTGGCCCGGCTGGTGCTGGCGGACCCGCACACCCTCGTGCTCGACGAGGCGACCTCGCTGATAGACCCGCGAGCCGCCCGCCACCTCGAACGCTCGCTGGCCGCGGTCCTGGAGGGCAGGACCGTCATCGCGATCGCGCACCGGCTCTTCTCGGCCCACGACGCCGACCGGGTGGCGGTCGTCGAGAACGGCCGGATCGCCGAGCTGGGGACCCATGTCGAGCTGGTCGCGGCGGGTGGTTCCTACGCTGCGTTGTGGGACAGCTGGAACGGCAAGCACTGACTCCCCGGGGTCGGAGGAAGCACGGGACAGGCACCCGGAAGTGGTCGAACAGACCAGTCAGCAGGCCCACCCCCACTAGGGGGCGGGCGACATCCCGGTTGGACGGGTTTTCAGACCGTTGACCTGGACGCGCTACCTTGACGGGGCCCGAGGTGGTCCCAGAGGCAGTGACAGACCACCCGGGATCCGATCGCAACGCAGAAGGATGAGTAACCAAGCAGTGGCAACCAAGCTCGTCATCGTCGAGTCACCGGCCAAGGCCCGCACCATCGCGGGGTACCTCGGCCGGGGATACGTCGTGGAGTCGTCCATCGGACACATCCGCGACCTCCCGCAGAGCGCCGCGGACATCCCGGCCAAGCTCAAGGGGGAGTCGTGGGCGCGACTGGGGGTCGACGTCGACCACGACTTCGAGCCCGTCTACGTGGTCTCCCGCGACAAGAAGAGCCACATCGCCAAGCTGAAGAAGCTGGTCAAGGAGGCCGACGCCCTCTACCTCGCCACCGATGAGGACCGCGAGGGCGAGGCCATCGCGTGGCACCTGCTCGACGAGCTCAAGCCGCCGAAGGGCCTGCCGGTCCACCGGATGGTGTTCCAC
>JBKJON010000567.1:0-3700 GCA_046595715.1 Marmoricola sp. | reverse complement strand
AAGCGACCGCCGGGTGGTTGACCACCAGGAAGGTCATCGGGGCAAGGACAGCCGCAATTGAACGCATACGCATGAGGTTTCTCCAGTCAGTTGGGTGGGCTCGACGCGTCCGACCTCCCGAGGGGAGTCCTCGATCGCTCGATTTCACCACAAAGCGGACATATGGAGTACAACACGTCGTGGGCTACCCGTCAACAAGAACGAAAACTACCGTTCGCGCGAGTGGGTGCCGTGACGCGGACCGGCCGCGCCCCGCCGCAAGCACGACGAGGGACTCGGAGCGCACCGAGCCCGTGACCCTTCGCCGCAACAAACGGGCCGGCATGCGGCAAGGTGCGGGCCCGCGGGCTGCCAAACGCCCACAGCGGCAGGATCCCACGGGACGCAGCCCCGGATGGCCGGACGTTAAATGAAGGTCGACGAGCGGCATGCCAACTGCGGTTGAGTAGCTCTCACGTTCTGACGCTGTCTCTGCCGGCTCAGCGTCGGCGCCGTCCAATTGCGTAAGAGGTTGTTCGTCCGGCACGCCGACGAGGAGGAGCTCCGCTGGCACCTAGCCCGAGCCCCAGAACTCGATCGAATCCTGGACCGGGCGAGACTCGACGACTACGCCGTAGATACCTCGGAGACCACAGTTGCTGAAGGAGCCCTTCAGGTGGCCGAACTCGTTGGCCGGCTGCGGTAGCGCGAGACCCTCGGACTCGCATCGCACGCCCGCGATGGACGTATCTGGTCCAGTCCCTCTACGGTGAAAATGTGATGGCTCTTCGCGGCGCACCCATTCCTTTCTGGCTTTGACCCGGTCTCGCGGGCACCTGGCACATCGCGACGCCTACGTTCCTTGTTGAGCGACTCCACCGAAGGGGGAAACGATGGAGATCTGGTCCGTCAACGGGATCGACCTGGCGGTGCACGCCGAGGGGTCTGGTCCGCTCGTCGTCCTCGCCCACGGGTTCCCCGACCTCGCGCTGACGTGGCGGCTGGAGATCCCAGCTCTGGTGGCGGCCGGTTACCGCGTGGTGGCTCCCGACATGCGCGGGTACGGCGCCAGCTCGCGACCCGACACGGTGGAGGCCTACCGGAGCGATGTGGTCGGCAACGACCTGGTCGGACTGCTCGACCACGAAGGGGTGGAGCGCGCCCACTTCGTCGGGCACGACTGGGGGGCCGCCAGCGTCTGGCCACTAGGACTGACCCACCCCGACCGCGTGCGGTCACTGACCGGACTCAGTGTCCCCTACTCGCCACCGGCGCCGGCCCCACCGACCGAGATCTTCCGTCGCCGACTGGGCGAGGACTTTTACATGCTCCGCTTCCACCGAGACGACGTGCTCCCTGTGCTCGAGCGCGACGTCGCACACACCCTCGCCCTGCTTCTCCACGGTCGTATGGACGAGCTGGGAACCGAGGTCGCTGCCGGCTGCCCTTCTTGGCTGCCCGAGGACGTTTTCGAGGAGTACGTCGCTGCCTTCACGCGCACGGGCTTCACCGCTGCCCTGCGCTACTACCGCAACCTCGACGCCAATTGGCGCCTGTCGACGGAGCACGCGACCACAGAGATCGAGGCACCGTCCCTGTTCGTGACCGGCTCGCAGGACCTGGTGGGGCGCTTCATGCCCGCCGAGCCCGGGGCGGCGTCCTTCCGTGCCCTCGACCTGCACGTCGTCGACGGTGCCGGCCACTGGGTCCACCAGGAGGAGCCCGACCGGGTGAACGCTCTGCTGCTCGACCACCTGGCCCGGACTGACCGTTCCGCCAGCGCTGGTTGATCTGCGGCTATCCGCTCGAGAACCTCCCATGGCCGTCGGTTCAGGCCGGCGGCGTCCAGGGGCTTTCGCCTCTGCGCTGGTCGCGGTCTCGGCAGGAGACTGGGGAGGTGCCGCGTCTCCCAGCGAACCCCCCACTACTGCTGTTCGCCCTGTCTGCCGTGCTGTTGGCCTGCGGTGTCGCCGCGTGGGCGGCGGGGTGGTCCACCATGGCCGGGGCCGCGTGGGTCACCGCGACCCTGATCGGGGTGTGCGTCTCCCTGGTCACGACGGGTCGGGCTCTGTGGCACCGCCAGCCGAGCGTGGACGTGATCGCGCTGCTCGCCCTCCTCGGAGCACTGCTGGTCGGTGAGCACTTCGCCGGCGCGATGATCACGCTGATGTTGGCCAGCGGCACGCTCCTGGAAGCCCGTGCCGGGGCCCGGGCACGCCGGGAGCTGAGCCTGCTCGTCGAGCGGGCCCCGAGAACCGCTCGGGTGCGCGGGCAGGACAGCATCCGCGACGTCGCGGTCGAGAACGTGGCCCTGGGCGATCGGTTGATGGTCGGGAGCGGCGAGATCGTCCCAGTCGATGGTCGGCTGCTCAGTGCCGCGGTGCTGGACGAGTCCGCACTGACCGGCGAGCCGCTGCCGGTCGAGCGGGAGGTCGGCGATGACGTCCGCAGCGGGGTCGTGAACGCCGGCCAGAGCTTCGACGTGTTCACCACCGCGCCCGCGGCGGAGTCGACGTATGCCGGAGTGGTGCGCCTGGTGGAGCAGGCGCAGGCCACGTCCGCTCCGTTCGTCCGCACGGCGGACCGGTTCGCGCTCTACTTCGTGCCGCTCACGCTGCTGGTCGCGGCCGGTGCGTGGCTGACCAGCGGCGACGCGGTCCGCGCGGTAGCCGTGCTGGTCGTGGCCACGCCGTGCCCGCTGCTGCTCGCCGCACCGATCGCGATCATGTCCGGGCTCTCGCGTGCGGCCGGGATCGGTGTCGTCATCAAGGGCGGTGCGGCGTTGGAGCAGCTCGCGGCCGGGCAGGTCATGCTGTTCGACAAGACAGGAACCCTGACCCAGGGCCGTCCGCAGGTAGCGGACGTGGTGACCGCTCCCGGAACATCTGCTGATGAGCTGCTCCGCCTGGCCGCGTCCCTGGACCAGGTGTCACCGCACGTCCTCGCCAGCGCGATCGTCTCCGCCGCGACTCGTCGCCGACTGTCGCTGACCGTGCCTGCCGATGTGCGGGAGGTGCACGGCTACGGCCTGGAGGGTTCGGTCGGCAGTCAGCAGGTCCGCATCGGGAAGTCCGCCTGGATCCTGGCCGGTGACACACCCGACTGGTCGCGCCGGGCGCAGCGCCGGGCCGAGATCGACAGCGCGCTGGCCGTGTTCGTCGCCATCGATGGCCAGCCTGCCGGGGCGCTTCTCCTGGAGGACCCGATCCGGCCCGACGCACCCCGCATGCTGCGTTCGCTGCGCGCGGCGGGAATCACCCGCGCGGTGCTGCTCACGGGTGACCGCGCGGACGTGGCCGACATGGTGGGCCGCGTCGTCGGGGTCGATGAGGTCCTCGCCGATTGCGACCCGGCGCAGAAGCTGGCCGTGATCACGCGGGAGTCGGCGACCGCGCCGACCATCATGGTCGGTGACGGCATCAACGACGCCCCCGCCCTGGCTGCGGCCGGAGCGGGCGTGGCACTGGCCTGTCGGGGTGCGACCGCGTCATCGGAAGCGGCGGACGTGGTGCTGACCGTCGACCGGATCGACGCCATCGCCGACGCGATCCTGATCGCCCGTCGCTGCCGGAGCATCGCACTGCAGGCGGTGCTGATCGGGATGGGGCTCTCTCTGGTGGCGATGGGTCTTGCCGCCGCTGGTCTGCTCGTCCCGGCGGCCGGCGCGATCCTGCAGGAAGCCATCGATGTCCTGTCCATCGCCATCGCACTGCGCGCAGTG
>JBKJON010000473.1:0-6215 GCA_046595715.1 Marmoricola sp. | reverse complement strand
GACGGGCCAGCGACGGGACACCCGGGACGCCGATTACGCAGAGCCTCTGCGGGCCGAACGCCTCGACCAGCGTGGTGACGGCCGCCTCGTCGAGCCGGCCGGGGACGAAGACCACCGGCGCACCGGCGTCGAGGTAGGCCCGGCCACGCTCGACGGCGTCCGCCAGCACCTCGGCAGGGTCGCGGTCGCCGGCCTTGACGAAGGCGTCGGTGCGGGCGCTCAGCACGAAGTCGGGGACCCCCTCGGCGATGGCGGCGTCCATGATCGCCCTCACCTGCGCGACGGCCTCGTCGAGCGGCTTCATCTGGTCCTCGATGTTGGCGCCCACGATGCCCACGCCGATGGCCTTCCTGACTGTCTCGGCGGCGGCGCCGTACCCGCCCTCGAGGTCGGCCGAGACCGGCAGCGTCGTCGCCTCCACGATGCGACCGACGGCCTCGATCATCAGGTCGACGGGGATGTTCTCGCCGTCCTCATAACCCCAGGAGGCGGCGATCGAGTGGCTGGCCGTGGCCAGGGCAGCCGTGCCAGGGGTGTCGGAGACCACCTGGGCGGTGATCGAGTCCCAGACGTTCACCACCGTCAGCAGCGTCGGGTCCTGGTGCAGCCGCAGCAGCTCGGCGGCCTTGTTGGCGAGGCTCTCGTGGGCGCTGTTCTCCGTGCTCATGGGTAGTCCCTTCCTAGGCGGATGCCGACACGACGACCCTAGTCCGAGCCCGGTGGAGGTCAGCCGTTCACGGCCATCACCGGCAAGGTCGCACGCGCACCGTTGGTCGGCGCGACCCAGACCCGCAGGTCCTCGGCGAGGTTCAGGTGACGCTGGGTCGCCCGCGTGACGGTGACCTCGACGGCCGGGTGACCGGGCTCGTCCAGGGCGACGGTGAGACGCACCTCGAAGCCGACCCGCAACAGCCGGGTGATCCGTCCGGACCTGCCCTGGGGATCCTCGGGCGTGGCGAAGACCTCGATGTCGTGGGGACGGACCAGGGAGCCGTTCAGCGTGGTGACCGGGCCCAGGAAGCTCATCACGAAGTCGCTCTCGGGAGCGTCGTAGAGCTGGTCGGGGGTGCCGACCTGCTCCACCCGGCCCTCGTTGATGACCACGATCTCGTCGGCGACCTCGAGGGCCTCCTCCTGGTCGTGGGTCACGAAGACCGTCGTCACCTGCACCTCGTCGTGGAGCCGGCGCAACCAGTCGCGAAGCTCCTTGCGGACCTTGGCGTCGAGGGCGCCGAACGGCTCGTCGAGCAGCAGCACCGTGGGCTCCACCGCCAGGGCCCGCGCGAGTGCCATCCGCTGGCGCTGACCGCCGGAGAGCTGCGCCGGGAGTCGTTGAGCGAACTGGGACAGGTGGACCAGCTCGAGCAGCTCGGCCACCCGCTTCTCGGTCTCAGCCTTGGGGCGCTTGCGGATCTCGAGCCCGAACGCGACGTTCTTGGCCACGCTCATGTGCTTGAACGCGGCGTAGTGCTGGAAGACGAACCCCACGTTGCGCTTCTGCGGCGGCAGGTGCGTGGCCTCGTTGCCCCCGATGGTCACCGTGCCGGTGTCCGCGTCCTCGAGCCCGGCGATGATCCGCAGCAGCGTCGACTTGCCACCGCCGCTGGGGCCGAGGAGCGCGGTCAGCTGACCGGTGGGCAGGTCCACGGTGACGTCGTCGAGGGCGACGAAGTCACCGAACTTCTTGGTGACGTGCTTGACGTTGATGCTCATGTTGCTTCCTTGGGCCGGAGGAGGGAGACGATGACGAGGCAGGCCATGGCGATGAACGCCAGCAGCGCGGCGAGGGCGTAGGACGTGCCCTGCTGGAAGTTCTGGTAGGTCTCCTCGACGGAGAGCGTGGCGGTCTGGGACTGCCCGGCGATGTTGCCCGTGACGATCTTGACCGCGCCGAACTCTCCCAACGACCGGGCCAGGCTGAGCACGACGCCGTAGACCGCCGCCCACTTGATGCCGGGCAGCGTGATCCGTCTCAGCGTCTGGAAGCTGTTGGCCCCCAGGCTGCGCGCCGCCTGCTCCTGGTCGTCGCCGATCTCCTCGAGGACGGGTACGACCTCGCGGATGACCAGCGGCAGCGCGACGAAGACGGTCGCCATCACCATGGCCGGCGTCGCGAAGACGACCTGGATCCCCCACTCCTCGAGCCTCGGCCCGAACCACCCGTCCCGCCCGTTGTAGACCAGCACGAGCGCGAGACCGACCACGACCGGCGAGATGGACAGGGGTACGTCGATCAGGGCGGACAGGATCCGCTTGCCGGGGAACTCGTAGCGCACGAGCAGGATCGAGATGGTCAGGCCGAAGACGAGGTTGATGACCACGGCGATCACGGTGATGAGCGCCGTCAGCTGCAGCGCGTGCGCGATCTCGGGGTCCCGGAAGGCCTCGACCACGGGCTGGACCCCGTCGGCGAAGGCGCTCTTGAAGACCAGCGCGGTCGGCCAGGCCACGAGCAGGAAGACGTAGGCGACGACCACGATCCTCAGGCTCCAGCGGACCTTCGCGGGGTCTCGGGTGTAGGCACTACTGGCCACGGCGCGCCAGCCTCCTCTGGGTCAGGTCGAGGACGACGATCACGAACAGCGCCACCAGCAGCAGGATCGCCGCCACCGCGGAGGCGGCCGAGGTGTTGCCGTTCTCGATGTAGGTCAACACCCGCACCGAGGCCACCTCGGTGCGGCCGGGCAGGTTGCCCGAGAGCAGCACCAACGAGCCGTACTCGCTGATGGCCCGAGCGAATGAGAGCGCCGCGCCGGCCGCGATCGCCGGCACCAGCGAGGGCAGGATGACGCGGCGGAACGTCGTGAGCCGGCCGGCCCCGAGCGAGGCCGACGCCTCCTCGACGTCACGCTCGAGCGCCTCGAGCACCGGCTGGACGGTGCGTACGACGAACGGCAGGGTCACGAACGCCAGCGCCAGGAAGACGGCAATACGGGTGTTGGCGACGTTCACCTCGAGCGGGGACTTCGGGCCGTACAGCGAGAGCAGCACCAGGCCGGCGACGATCGTGGGCAGCGCGAACGGCACGTCGATCACGATGTCGAGCAGCCGCTTGCCCCAGAACCGGTCCCGGACCAGGACCCACGCGAGCGCCGTACCCATCACGATGTTGACCACCGTGACACCGAGGGCCTGTGCCACCGTGAGTCGCAGGGCGGCAGCGGTCTGGGGTCCGGTGACGATGTCCCAGAAACCGCCGGGACCCAGGTCGGCCGCGGAGATGAGCACGGCGACCAGCGGGATCAGCACGAGCAGGCTGAACCAGGTCATCGAGATGCCCAGCGCCAGGCTGGACCCGGCGCCCAGGGACCCCCGGTTCCGGGACCGACGCGTGCGCGTCGGTCGCGGGGCCGGAGCCGGAGGCGCAGGGGGTGCGATTCCGAGCGTGGTCACGGGGTCAGGACTTCCCGGAGGCGGCGAGGAGCTTGGTCACGATGCCGTCGTTCTCGTCGAAGTACTTGGTGTTGGCCTCGCCCCAGCCGCCGAAGTCACCGTCGATCGTCAGCAGGGTCTGCGGGGCGGGGAACGGGTCGGACGGGTCATTGGCCCCCTCGACCTCGGGCTTGATGCTGGCGTCGAGCGGACGGAAGCCCTGCCTGGCGTAGTCGGTCTGGCCCGCGGTGCCGAGCTGGTAGTCGAGGAAGGCCTTGGCCGCGTTGCCGGCGTCCACGGTCAGAGCCACGGGGTTCTGGATCAGCAGGGTCTGCGGGGGGACGACGTAGTCGAAGTCCGCACCGGCCTGACGAGCCTGGATCGCCTCGTTCTCATAGGACAGCAGCACGTCGCCGGTGCCGCCCTCGAACGCGGTCGTGGCCTCCTTCCCGCTGCCGGGCAGGGTCGCGACGTGGGCC
Organism: Marmoricola sp.; assembly: GCA_046595715.1. GTDB lineage: Bacteria > Actinomycetota > Actinomycetes > Propionibacteriales > Nocardioidaceae > Marmoricola. The sequence continues at coordinate 2,364 of JBKJON010000473.1, read as the reverse complement.
AGGAACTTCTTCAGGTAGGCCTGACCGGCGGCGTCGTCACCACCGCCTGCGATCACGTGGCCGTAGGCGGCGAGGATGTTCCACTTCGCCGAGCCCGAGGAGCCGGGGTTGGGGGTGATGATCTCGACGCCGGGCTTGATCAGGTCCTCCCAGTCCTTGATGCCCTTGGGGTTGCCCTTGCGGACCACCATCGTCACCACGGACTGCGTGAGGATTCCCCCGTCGGGACCTGACTTCCAGTCCTCGCCGAAGAGCTTCTCGTCGGTGAGCTTGGTCACGTCGGGCTCGAGGGAGAGGTGGACCTCGTCGGCCCCGAGGCCCGCGATGACCGCCCGGGCCTGGTCTCCGGAGGCGCCGTAGGACTGCTTGAAGGTGACCCCCTTGCCGGCGGCGGTCTTCTGGAAGTCGGCGATGACCGTCTTGTTGGCGGTCTTCATGACGGAGAACCCGACGATGCTGACCTCGTTGCTGCTGCCGCTTCCCCCGGAGGAGGCCGGGTCGGAGCAGGCGGAGGTGGCGAGCAGGGAGGCGGCGAGGGCGGCTGCACCGAACCATCTCACGGGGGTCTTGGTGAACATGGGGAAGGGCCTTTCGGTCGTGAGGGCGCGTCCCTGGAGGACGTTAGTACAGTAAGTTACTACAACTTAGTGATTAACGTGTCTTTTAGGCGCGCGAGTCGGAGGCGGCGGTCCAGACCGGCGCACCTCCGCGTCTTGCTGGCAGAGACGCCGTGTGCGCCGAGGAGCGGCGGACTATCGTGGCTCCTTGGTGGTGGGCCCACCTCAGCGGCGAACCCGTGCCCCAGGCGCAGGATGGAACCTGTTCTATTTCTGGGCGTACGGTTGGCCCGAGCCGCCGGTATCCGAGCCGCGCAGAGGTCCACCGGTGTCGAGGAGAGAAGGACAGTCAAGGTGGCCAAGCAGGTCAAGCAGCTCGATCGCGTGATCATCCGCTTCGCGGGGGACTCTGGTGACGGCATGCAGCTCACCGGTGACCGGTTCACCCAGGAGTCGGCCGCCTTCGGCAACGACCTCCAGACGTTGCCGAACTTCCCGGCCGAGATCCGCGCCCCTCAGGGCACCTTGCCTGGTGTCTCCTCGTTCCAGGTGCACTTCGCCGACCACGACATCCTGACCCCCGGGGATGCCCCCGACGTCCTGGTCGCGATGAACCCCGCCGCACTGAAGGCCAACCTGCCCGACATGGCGCCCGGCACCTCGATCATCGTCGACAGCCACAACTTCAGCGGCCGGAACCTCATCAAGGCGGGGTACGCCGACAACCCGCTCGAGGACGACTCGCTGGCCGACTACGCGCTCACCGTCGTCGACCTGACCGGCATGACGGTGGCCGCGGTCAAGGAGTTCGGGCTCTCGCGCAAGGACGCCGCGCGCGCGAAGAACATGTTCGCCCTCGGCCTGCTGTCCTGGATGTACGGCCGCCCCACCGAGTCCACGACCTCGTTCCTGGAGAAGCGGTTCGCCCGGGCGCCCGACATCCGCGATGCCAACATCACCGCCTTCAGGACCGGCTGGAACTTCGGCGAGACCACCGAGGCCTTCGCGGTGCAGTACGAGATCAAGCCCGCCCCGATGTCGGCCGGCCTCTATCGCAACATCACCGGCAACCTGGCGCTCGCCTACGGCGTCGTCGCCGGCGGGGTGCAGTCGGGCCTGCCGATCTTCCTGGGCACCTACCCGATCACCCCGGCCTCCGACATCCTCCACGAACTGTCCAAGCACAAACGGTTCGGCGTCACGACGTTCCAGGCCGAGGACGAGATCGCCGGCATCGGCGCCGCCCTCGGCGCCTCCTTCGCCGGCTCCCTCGGCGTCACCAGCACCTCAGGCCCCGGCATCGCGCTGAAGTCGGAGACCATCGGTCTCGCGGTGATGACCGAGCTGCCGCTGGTGATCATCGACGTCCAGCGCGGCGGTCCCTCCACCGGCCTGCCGACCAAGACGGAGCAGGCCGACCTGCTGCAGGCCATGTTCGGCCGCAACGGCGAGTCCCCCGTCCCGATCGTGGCCCCACAGTCGCCGGGTGACTGCTTCAACGCCGCGGTCGAGGCGGTTCGGATCGCGGTCACCTACCGCACGCCGGTGATGCTGCTCTCGGACGGCATGCTCGCCAACGGCTCCGAACCCTGGCGGATCCCCGACGTCGCCGACCTCCCCACGATCAACCCCGACTTCGCCACCCACCGCAACCACGGCGACGGGGACGACGCCGAGTTCTGGCCGTACCTGCGCGACGAGGCCACGCTGGCCCGACCGTGGGCCATTCCCGGCACCTCCGGGCTCGAGCACCGCATCGGCGGCCTCGAGAAGGGCGACGGACACGGCAACATCTCCTACGACCCGG
>JBKJON010000369.1:0-4766 GCA_046595715.1 Marmoricola sp. | reverse complement strand
CATCGAGGTGGCCGCGCGCATGGGGGGCGGCGACATCACCGGCAACCCGACGCTCTACGACGCCATCCAGAAGGCCAAGAAGTCGTCGGTCCCCAACGACAACATCGATCGTGCAGTCAAGCGCGGTTCGGGCGCCGAGGCCGGGGGCGCGGACTACGTCACCATCATGTACGAGGGCTACGGGCCCAACGGGGTCGCGTTCTTGATCGAGTGCCTCACCGACAACAAGAACCGGGCCGCCATGGAGGTCCGCACGGCGATGAACCGCAACGGCGGCTCGCTCGCGGACCCCGGCTCGGTCTCCTACATGTTCAACCGCAAGGGCGTCGTGATCGTCCCCACCGAGCAGGAGGGCAAGCAGGTCAGCGAGGACGACGTCCTCGAGGCCACGCTCGACGCGGGTGCCGAGGACGTCAACGACCTCGGCGAGTCCTTCGAGGTCGTCAGCGAGGCGACAGACCTGGTCGCCGTCCGCACCGCCCTGCAGGCCGCCGGCGTGGACTACGACTCCGCGGACGCCTCGTTCCTCCCGAGCATGCACGTCGAGCTGGACGAAGAGGGCGCCCCCAAGGTGTTCCGCCTGGTCGAGGCGCTCGAGGACCTCGACGACGTGCAGAACGTGTTCGCCAACTTCGACGTGCCCGACGACGTGATGGCCAAGCTCGACGCCTGATCCCGCCCGGTGAGGGCGGGTGCCTGGCCGGCTCAGGGCGGCGCGAGCAGACCGAAGAAGTCGCGGACCAGGGTGCCGGTGTCGAGGTTGCGGGCGGTCCGGCCCAGGATCCACGGAGCGCGGTGGTCCGGGTTCGGGATCGTGTGGCCGCCACGCGCGACGACGTAGAGGTCGACCGGCGCGTGCCCGTCCTGGCGCCAGCGGGTCAGGCTGGTGGAGAGCCGGCCGGTGGTCACCTGCTCGGTGACCGGCTCTGCGGTGATCCCGTTCCGCCGCGCGAAGTAGCGCGCCGAGTCGACCGCCGACATCACGGGGCCACGGGGCTTGAAGCCCCACAGGCTGGCGATGCCCCCGCGGAAGGGCACGATCGGGTCCTGGGTGCCGTTCAGGCACAGCACCGGCATCTCCTGGTGGTGGTCTCGATCGACCACCTCGGGAAGCATGTTGGCGGCGGTGGGATGGTTCGAGCCGATCAGGGCGGCCCCGGCGAGGAGGCCCGGTTGCTCGTGGACGAGCCGGATGACCATCTGTCCACCGTTGGAGAAACCTGCGGCGAAGACCCGGTCTGCCGGAACGCCGTACATCTCGCGAAGGTGGGCGACCAGGGTGCCGAGGAACTCCACGTCGTCGATCCCGAGGTCACGCGCTGTGGCCCGGGTGCCGAGTCGGGCGTCGTTCCACATCCCGCCGTGCGAGTTGGGGTAGACGACCAGGACGCCCTGGGTGGCCAGGCGGTCGAAGGTGTGGCCGCTGAGGGTGCGGGTCCGGCCGGCGTCGGAGTTCGAGCCGTGCAGCATCAGCAGCAACGACGAGGGGACGCACGTGCCGGGGGCCGCGGGTTGGGGGGCCGTGAGGTCGGGAGCCAGCACCACGAAGGTGCGCTCGATGCCCCCCACGGTCAGGGTCCCGGGCTGCTCGTCGGTCACGACCGTCACGCTACTGCGCCGCCGTCCCCGGACAGGGGACGGCGCGTCCTGCTCGCGAGAGACGGGCCGTCCGGTTAGCGTGGTGCGAACAGGTGTTCGGACGATCGAGGAGTACTCATGCGCGTGCTGGGCATCGACCCCGGCCTCACCCGTTGCGGGGTGGGCGTGGTCGAGGGATCCATCGGGCGACCTCTGTCGCTTGTCGATGTCGGGGTCGTCCGCACCGCCGCCGCGATGCCGATCGAGCAGCGCCTGTGCCTGATCGAGTCCGGCTTGGAGGAGTGGCTGGACGCGACCCGACCGGACGCCGTCGCCATCGAGCGCGTCTTCAGCCAGCACAACGTCAAGACCGTGATGGGGACGGCCCAGGCCAGCGGCATCGCGCTGCTGGTGGCCGCCCGCCGCGGGTTGCCCGTGGCGTTGCACACCCCCAGCGAGGTGAAGGCCGCTGTCACCGGGAGTGGCCGTGCCGACAAGGTGCAGGTCGGTGCCATGGTCACCCGGCTGCTGCGGCTGAACGAGGTTCCCAAGCCGGCCGACGCGGCCGACTCGCTGGCCCTGGCGATCTGTCACATCTGGCGCGGCGGCGCGGTGAACAAGATCGAGGCCGCGCTCGCCGCCCATGCCGCGACGCACCAGCCGACCAGGGGAGCCCGACGATGATCGCGTTCGTGCGTGGACGCGTGGCCGCCCTCGGGTTGACCTCCGTGGTGCTCGAGGTCGGCGGGGTCGGCCTCGAGCTGCAGTGCACCCCCGACACCATTGCCGGTCTGCGCATCGGGGCCGAGGCCACCCTGCCGACCAGCATGGTCGTCCGTGAGGACTCGTTGACCCTGTTCGGCTTCGTGGACGACGATGAGAAGCAGATGTTCGAGCTCGTGCAGACCGCGAGCGGCGTCGGGCCCAAGGTGGCCCAGGCGATGCTCGCCGTACACCGCCCCGAGACCTTGAGACGTGCGGTGAGTGGCGATGACGTCAAGACCCTGACCATGGTCCCGGGCATCGGGCAGAAGGGTGCGCAGCGCATCATCCTGGAGCTTCGCGACCGGATCGGCTCACCGACCACGACCGCGCTGCCCGCGCGTCCCGGGGCGCCGGTCGGCCAGGACTGGCAGACCCAGGTGCAGGCCGGCCTGGTCGGGTTGGGCTGGTCGGCCAAGGAGGCGGACCGCGCGGTGGGTTACGTGACCCCGGAGGCGGAGCAGATGGGGATCCCCGACGTCGCCGTCCTGCTTCGTGCCGCCCTGCGCACGCTGAGCAGGGCCTGAGCCGATGAACGAGTCCGAGCTCGAGGCGGCCGAGATGGCCTACATGACCAGTCGTCCGGTCACGGGGGTCGACGCCGACGGCGACGAGCGGGTGGTCGAGGCGGCGCTGCGCCCGCGCACCCTGGACGAGGTGGTGGGCCAGGAGCGTGTCCGTGAGCAGCTCTCCCTGCTGCTCGAGGCGGCTCGCGCGCGGCAGCGGGTCTCCGACCACGTGCTGATGAGCGGCCCGCCCGGGCTGGGCAAGACCACCCTGGCCATGATCATCGCCGCCGAGATGAGCGCCCCGCTGCGGTTGACCAGTGGGCCGGCCATCACCCACGCCGGAGACCTGGCGGCGATCCTGTCCGGTCTCAACGAGGGTGACGTGCTCTTCGTCGACGAGATCCACCGGATGTCGCGCCCGGCCGAGGAGATGCTCTACATGGCGATGGAGGACTTCCGCGTCGACGTGGTCATCGGCAAGGGGCCCGGCGCCACGGCCATCCCGCTGGAGATCCCTCCCTTCACCCTGGTCGGCGCCACCACCCGCGCCGGGTTGCTGCCCAGTCCGCTGCGTGACCGGTTCGGCTTCACCGCCCGTCTCGAGTTCTACGAGCCGGAGGACCTCGAACGCATCGTGCACCGCTCGGCGGGCCTGCTCGAGGTGGAGCTGCAGAAGGACGGCGCCCGCGAGATCTCGCTGCGCTCCCGTGGGACACCGCGCATCGCGAACCGCCTCCTGCGCCGGGTGCGCGACTTCGCCCAGGTCCGGGCCGACGGCATCGTCACCCGTGAGCTCGCTCGCGCCGCCCTGGAGCTCTTCGAGGTCGACGAGTCCGGCCTCGACCGCCTGGACCGGGCCGTCCTCGACGTGCTGTGCCGCCGTTTCGGTGGCGGCCCCGTCGGCGTGAGCACGTTGGCCGTCGCGGTGGGCGAGGAGCGCGAGACGGTGGAGGAGGTCGCCGAGCCGTTCCTGGTCCGACAGGGCTTGTTGGCCCGCACGCCGCGCGGCCGGGTCGCCACACGCGCAGCCTGGGTCCATCTCGGCATCACACCGCCCGCCGGCCTCCTGGGGGGAGACCCGGTTCTGTTCGAGTCGGAGTCGGAATGAGGCGCTGACGGCCGTTACACTTCACGGTCGGTGCCCTGCCTGCGCGCGCTCGAGCCACATCTGGTCCAGCAGCAGTGTCGAGGCGCCCCGGTTTCTTTCCTCATCCCTTGGAGTTGTGTCTCGTGTCTCCGGCTGTGCAGCTGCTCGTGATCCTGGTAGCACTGGTGGCCTTCTGGGCCATCGTGCTGCGCCCCGCCCGCACCGCGCAGAAGCGGGTGCAACAGCTTCAGAACGAGCTCGAGGTCGGCCTGGAGGTCGTTCTCTCCGCGGGGATCTTCGGCACCATCCGTGCGTTGAGCGAGCAGAAGGCCGAGATCGAGATCGCGCCGGGCACCGTGATCACGGTGGCGCGCCAGGTCGTCGTACGACGTGTGGACGAGTTCGAGGGCGCCGCCACGGATGCCACCGACCGCCCCGCGGAGTCCGACCCGCCCACCACTCAGGACTGAGGAGACACATCACCGTGGCGAAGAAGACCCCCCGCCCCGTGCGCACCCTGGTGGTGTTCGGCCTGACGATCCTGGTGATCTACGGGCTGGCCGCCCTCGGCCAGACGTGGAAGCCGCGTCTCGGGCTCGACCTCGAGGGCGGCACGCGCATCACCCTCTCGGCGATCAACACCGAGGGTGGTGCCGTCACCCCGGCGAAGCTCAAGCAGGCGGCCGGCATCGTCGATGCCCGGGTCAACGCCAGTGGTGTCTCCGAGGCCGCGGTCTCCACCCAGGGCAGCACCAACATCATCGTGGAGATCCCGGGCAAGAACGCGAGCAGCCTGGTCGACCAGGTGAAGCGGACGGCCCAGCTGCGCT
>JBKJON010000306.1:0-3893 GCA_046595715.1 Marmoricola sp. | reverse complement strand
CCTTGATCGCCTCGTGGGCGGCTTCGCGCCCCACCCCGTTGCGCACGGCCGCCATCAGCACCTTGGTCGTGGTCAGGAACGGCAGGTAGCGGTCGAGCTCCCGTTGCACCGCCGCGGGGAAGACGCCGAACTCGTCGAGGACGGTGAGGAACGTCTGGAACAGCCCGTCGGCGGCGAAGAACGCGTCGGGCAGCGCCACGCGGCGTACGACGGAGCACGAGACGTCGCCCTCGTTCCACTGGTCGCCGGCGAGCTCGCCCACCATGGACAGCTGGCCGCGGAGCACGACGGCGAGGCCGTTGACCCGCTCGCAGGACCGGGTGTTCATCTTGTGCGGCATCGCCGAGGACCCGACCTGACCCTCCTTGAAGCCCTCGGTGACCAGCTCGATGCCGGCCATCAGCCGGATCGTGGTCGCGAGGTTGGAGGGGCCGGCCACGATCTGCACGAGGGCCGAGACCACGTCGAAGTCGAGCGAGCGCGGGTAGACCTGGCCCACGCTGGTCAGCACCTGGTCGAAGCCGAGGTGCCGGGCGACGCGCTCCTCGAGGTCGGCCAGGTCGGCCTCGGACCCGTCGAGCAGGTCGAGCATGTCCTGCGAGGTGCCCATCGGGCCCTTGATCCCCCGCAGCGGGTAGCGCGCCAGCAGGTCGTCGAGACGACCCAGGGCGACCAGCATCTCGTCGGCCACGGTGGCGAAGCGCTTGCCCATGGTCGTGGCCTGGGCCGCGACGTTGTGGGAGCGGCCGGCCATCACCAGCGTCTCGTGGTCGGCGGCCAACCGGGCCAGCCGGGCCAGGGTGGCGAGGACGCGCTGACGGATCAGGCCGAGGGAGGCGCGGATCTGGAGCTGCTCGACGTTCTCGGTGAGGTCGCGCGAGGTCATGCCCTTGTGGATGTGCTCGTGGCCGGCCAGCGCGGAGAACTCCTCGATGCGGGCCTTCACGTCGTGCCGGGTCACCCGCTCACGAGCGGCGATGCTGGCGAGGTCGACCTGGTCCACCACTGCGGCGTAGTCCTCGACGACGCCGTCCGGCACGTCCACGCCGAGGTCACGCTGGGCGGTGAGCACCGCGATCCAGAGCTGCCGCTCCAGGACGATCTTGTGCTCCGGCGACCAGATGTCGGCGAGGTCGGCGCCGGCGTAGCGGGTGGCCAGGACGTTGGGGACGGTCATCAGCGGTCTTCCTTCTCGGTGGTCGAGGAGCGTGCACCGGCGAGGGGCTCGAGACCACCCAGCCCACCCACTGAGGCCGCTGCCGCGATGTCGGTGCGCCACTGGGCGCCGTCGAAGCTGATCGAGGAGATGCCCTCGTAGGCCTTGGAGCGCGCGTCGGCGAGGTCGGTGCCGACCGCGGTGACGGCCAGGACCCGTCCCCCGTCGGTGACCAGGGCACCACCGCGCGTGGCCGTCCCGGCGTGGATGACATCGACGTCGCTCTCCCTGGAGAGGGTCTCGGTGCCGATGATCACGTCGCCCTTGCTCGAGCTCTCGGGGTAGCCTCCACTGGCCATCACCACGGCCACGGCGGCGCCGTCCTTCCAGCGCGGTGGGTCGACCTCGTGCAGGGTGCCGTCCGCCGCCCCCTTGAGCAAGGCGGCCAGCGGCGAGTCGAGCAGCGCCATCAGCGGCTGGGTCTCGGGGTCACCGAACCGGGCGTTGAACTCGACGACCCGCAGCCCCCGGGACGTGAGCGCGAGCCCGGCGTACAACAGCCCCGCGAAGCAGGCGCCGCGACGGCCCATCTCGTCCACGGTCGGCTGGAGCACCGTGGCCCGGACCTCCTCGACCAGGTCCACGGGCGCCCAGGGCAGCGGGGTGTAGGCGCCCATGCCCCCGGTGTTCGGCCCCTGGTCACCGTCAAAGATGCGCTTGAAGTCCTGCGCCGGCTGCAGCGGGTAGACGGTGGTGCCGTCGGTGAGGGCGAACAGGGACACCTCGGGCCCGTCGAGGAACTCCTCGATCACCACCCGGTCGCACCGGGCGGCATGAGCGGCCGCCTCGGCGCGGTCCTCGGTGACGACGACCCCCTTGCCAGCGGCAAGACCGTCGTCCTTGACGACGTAGGGAGGGCCGAAGGCGTCCAGCGCCGCCGAGATCTCCTCGGCGGTCGTGCACACGTGGGCCTGGGCCGTCGGTACGCCAGCGGCAGCCATCACGTCCTTGGCGAAGGCCTTCGACCCCTCCAGCTCGGCCGCCTCGCGGGATGGACCGAAACAGCTGATCCCACGCTCGCGCACGGCGTCGGCGACCCCGGCGACCAGCGGCGCCTCAGGGCCGATCACCACGAGGTCCGCCCCCAGGGACACGGCGAGGTCGGCTACGGCCGCACCATCCATGGGATCCACGTCGTGCAGGGTCGCGACCTCGCCGATGCCCGGGTTGCCGGGTGCGGCGTGCACCTCGGTGACCGAGGGATCTCGGGACAGTGCGAGGGCGAGGGCGTGCTCACGCCCACCTGTGCCGATGACGAGGGTCTTCACGTTCATCGATCCTATCGGCGGTGGAGCGTCGGCGGGCACCGTAGGCCGCTCCACCGTCCGACCTCCGACCCTCCACCGATCTGACAGGACAGGCTTTCAGTTTGTGCGAACCAAGGGCAGACGGTCAAGATGCTCGGGTGAGCACACCGGTCCGCAGCTACGGCGGCAAGTCCGCGGAGGAGCGCACGACCGACCGTCGCGGCCGCCTGGTGGAGGCGACGATCGCCTTGCTCGCCGAGCACGGCGAGGCCGGCACCACGATGACCGCGATCTGCGCCCGGGCCGGGCTCACCGAGCGCTACTTCTACGAGAGCTTCGCCCAGCGCGAAGACGCCCTGCTGGCCGCGCTCGACCACGTCAGCGACCAGATCGCTGCCGCGGTGGTCGGGGTCATCGAGGGCACACCTGGTCCGCCCGAGCAGCGCGTGCACGCCGTGATGGCGTCCTTCGTCGACCTCGTCAGCCGACAGCCGGCCCTCGGACTCGTGGCCGTGGTGCACTCGAGCGCCACTCCCAGCCTCCGCGCCCGCCGGCACGAGCTGATCGGCAGCTTCGCCGACCTCGTCGCCGCCGAGGCGGCCGTGCTCTACGGCGAGGACGCCTGGCCGGTGGAGCGCGCACGGCTCCAGGGACTCGTCTACATCGCCGGGTTCGCAGAGCTGGTGGCCGCCTGGCTGACCGGTGAGGTCGAGCTGAGCGCCGAGCAGCTGGCCGAGATGGCGGGCGACCTCTTCGTCTCGCTCAGCCGTCGGCCCTGACCTGCCTCACCGACAGAGGTCGCCTCAGCTGACGACGAGCGTCTGCTCCCGGCCCGGCCCGACACCGACGGCCCAGAACGGGGTGCCGGACATCTCCTCGAGCGCACGGACGTAACGCTGGGCGTTCTTGGGCAGGTCCTCGAAGGTCCGGCAGCCGGAGATGTCGTCGCCCCAGCCGTCGAGGAGCTCGTAGACCGGCGTCGCCCGGTGGAACAGCGACTGCGTCATCGGCATCTCGTCGTGACGCTCGCCGTCGATCTCGTAGGCCACGCACACCGGGATCTTCTCCCAGGCGCTGAGCACGTCGAGCTTGGTCATGAAGAACTCGGTGAGCCCGTTGACGCGGGAGGCGTAGCGAGCGACCACGGCGTCGTACCAGCCGCAACGACGGTCGCGGCCGGTGGAGACCCCGACCTCGCCGCCGATCTCCCACAGCTTGGCGCCGTCGTCGTCGAAGAGCTCGGTCGGGAACGGGCCCGACCCGACCCTGGTCGTGTAGGCCTTGATCACACCGATCACCCGGTCGATGCGGGTCGGGCCGACGCCGGCGCCGATGCAGACCCCACCTGCGACCGGACTGCTGCTGGTCACGAACGGGTAGGTGCCGTGGTCGATGTCGAGCATGGTCGCCTGCGCACCCTCGAAGAGGAC
>JBKJON010000187.1:0-4987 GCA_046595715.1 Marmoricola sp. | reverse complement strand
GCGACGGTGCTCGCGTTGGTCGAAGCTCGGCGGCTCGACGTCGTACCGGTCGATGCCTCTCGTGCCGCGTCCTTCATGCGGCAGGCCGAGGAGCGGCTCGGGCAGTTGCCGCTGCTGACCAGCGTCGCGGTGAGGTACGGCATCGCCTACGACGCGGCCCATGACATCGGCGAGGCACTGCTCGCGGAGCAAGTGGCCCGTGAGCTCTTCGACGCTGCCATAGCCCGGGGCGTGACCCTCTGACATGGCGCTTCCGGAGACCGACCTGCGCCGCATTCATACCTGGGCTCGCAGCCGCGTGCCTGAGCACCTGTGGTCGGAGCTCAAGATGGAGGCCGACGTTGCCGACCGCTACCTCGACATCGTCGAGGTGCGCCCGCCCTGGGACGGTGTCGGCGAGCACACGCGTTTCCCGATCCCCCGGCTTCGCTACACCAAGGCCACCGGCCAGTGGGCGATCTACCGGCGCGACCGGCACCTGAAGTTCTACGAGTACAAGCGCGAGCGGCCAACCAAGAACGTCCAGGCGCTGCTCGACCACATCGAGACCAGCGGCGACCCGATCTTCTGGGGTTAGTCCTGGGTTAGTCCGGGTTGTAGCCATGCCCTCGCGTCAGCGGCCGGATGGCGGGGTCAGGTGTAGTCAGTGCGTTCGATGCAGCGAAGGAACTCCTGCTCACCGAGCCGGGTGTTCCAGATCCGCTTCGAGCTGTCGCTCGGGTGCCTCTCGAACCAGCAGTCGTCCGGCGAGCATCATGAGAAGGTCTCTACTCGCTTGCCCATGCCGACGACCTCGTCCAGCGCGGGAATCAAGTCGCTGTCGAGGGAGGCCAGGATGACGCACGACTTGGTCGCGGCGACCGAGATTCCGTGGAGGCGACCCCAAGGTTTCTCCAATGCCCGGATGGCATCTTGAGCCTGGCGGACGACAGCCACGTCCCGTCGGCCTCATCGCCACACCGGCAGCTTCGTCGCCACACGGGCAATCTGGGCCGGTCGACGCGCCTCCGTGGAGGTCGTCATGCCCACACGTAGGACTGTGCTGAAGGCGAGTGCGTTTGCCGCGTTGGGTCTGGCGGGAGTCAAGCTCGGAGAGGCCAGGGCCGTGTCAGACACGGTCGGCAGGCTCGCTCCCCAGAACACGCCGGTCCCCTATGCGGGGGTGTTCGCGCGCCCGCCTGAGCTGATGCCGTTCGAGACGGGCTTCGACGGGGCGGACCCGACGCGACCGTTCGCCCGGTACGCGCTGAACGCGCAGTTGGGTCAGCTTCACATCCTGCCGGGACTGTCCACGACGGTGGCTGGCTACAACGGCATCTTCCCGGGTCCGACCATCAGGGCAAGTCAAGGCACCCGGATCGAGGTACGGGTCCGCAACGGCTACCCGGCGGCTGGCCTCGTCTATCCGCAGGCCATCGACCTTGCCACCCACCTGCACGGCTCGGAGTCGCTGCCGCAATACGACGGGTACGCCAACGACATCACCGTCCCCGGGTACGTGAAGACCTACCATTACCCCAACACCCAGGAGGGCTGCACGCTCTGGTACCACGACCACCGACACCTGGTCACGGCCCAGAACGTGTACTCGGGGATGGCGGCCTTCTACCCGATCTCCGACGCGTTCGAGCGGGCGCAGCTGCCGCAGGGCGAGTTCGACGTGCCGCTGATGGTCTCGGATGCGGAGTTCAACGCCAACGGTTCGCTCGCCTACGACGACAACGACACCAAGGGCCTGTGGGGCGACATCATCCTGGTCAACGGGGTGGCCTGGCCGACGATGAAGGTCAAGCCGCGGATCTACCGGTTCCGGGTGCTGAACGCCTCGATCGGACGTTCCTACCGCTTCACCTTGTCCAACGGTGAGCCTGTCCACCTCGTGGCCACCGACGACGGCATGGTGCCCGTCGTCCAGAGGCTACAGTCCTGGCGTCACGGCAACTCCGAGCGTTACGAGATACTCATCGACTTCGGCCAGTACAAGGTCGGGCAGACGGTCGACCTGCGCAACCTGAGCAACAAGAACAACATCGACTTCGCCAACACGGACAAGATCATGCGCTTCCAGGTGGTGGCCGACTCGGGCCCTGCATCCACCATCACAACCATCCCCACGACGCTGGACTCCGGCCCGGCGCCGGACGCCGCCCGAGGCGGTATTCCCACGATGGACCTGACCCCGGCGATGGCCGTCGCCAAACGCAGCCTCAGGTTCGAGCGGGACCACGGCCAGTGGACGATCAGCGGGGTCACCTGGAAGGACGTGGAGGCCAGCGGGTTCACCAGGCTGTTCGCCAACCCCAAACCGTTCACCGTCGAACAGTGGACCATCACGAACTCCTCCGGGGGCTGGTTCCACCCGGTCCACCTCCACCTGATCAGCGCCAAGGTCATCGCCCGGAACATCAACGGCGGCAAGCCGTTCGCCTGGGAGCTCGGCCCCAAGGACGCCTTTTACGTCGGCGAGGGCGAGTCGGTCACCGCGCTGATCCAGTTCGCCATCCAACCTGACGGGCAGGGTAAGTACATGCTCCACTGCCACAACATCTCCCACGAGGACCACGACATGATGGTGCAGTTCTGCGCGGGAAACCCGCAGGACAACGACCCCATCACCTCCGACCCGCCGGTCCGGGACACCACCCCGGTCGGCTCCTACCCGTCGGTGTACCTGCCAGGATTCCCGGCCGGGACCTGATATGCCAGTGGTCGTGCGCGCCGTGGCCATGCTGACGGCGGCGCTCGCGCTGTGCGGCTGCACCGCGGGAGCCACGACCACCCACCCCGAACCCACGGCCACGGTCGCCGCCGCCGCGGCCGGTTCCGATGTGGGCAACGACCGACCCCAGGTCAGCTACGACGGGCTGATGGTGCGTCCCCGCGTGGTGATCGCCATCCACTCGACCGCCAACGCCGACCTCACCTCGCTGCGCACGCAGCTGGACCTCGCCGCGACCCGCCGGCACACGACCCTGTTCACCATCTCGGCCAGCGTGCTCGACCCGGCCCTCCTCGAGCGCGTGGCCCCGGACCTGGTCGTGGCCCTGCCCGCCGGCACGACTCGTGCTGATGCCGGCAAGCTGATTGATCCGTCGTTCGCGGAAGACCGCGAGATCGGCGACGACGCCCAGGAGTACGACGTCGTCCGGGTGCTGGTCCACGACCTGCGGTTCACCGTCGGCACAGCCAACCCGGCCGTCCTGGCCAAAGCCATCGCCAGGGAGGGCATCCTGGCGGATGTTCTCGGGAACTACACGACCACCCTCGGCGCCCACCAGCTCGACGTCACCTACACGGGGCCACTCCTCAGTGACCGCCTGGTCGCCTCCGTTCGCAACGGGATCGCGCGCCGCGGGGACATCGCGCATGCAGTGGTCTCCGTCTCCCCCCGATCCAGATCAGGTGTTGGTGTGGACATGGCCAGGGAACCGGCACCGGCACCCGCAGTCTTCTCGGCATCAACGGGCCACCACCACACCGCAGAACTCCCAGCCGTGGCCAGGTCGTCGCGCCCGGATCCCTGGACCATCGCAGTCCTTGCCCTCACCGCGGGGCTCAGCGTCACACTCGTACTGCTCAAGACGAACAGAATCAACCGACCCGACCAAAGCTGAGTCCTCGACCCACAGACCTTGACCACCACTCGATCGCGATCAGGTCGGCCAGCTGGTCGCGGGGCCGCAGCGAACGTGAGCCATATCGCGCCGGTGGGCAGCCGGATCGCGTGGTTGCAACAGGCGGCGAACAGGGCGTAGTGACCGTAGCCCCCCAGGAACGCCGCCTTGCGGTTGCGCGTGAGCGCGTCTAGGCCGAGCGCGTCGAAGTAGATCCACCGCAAGCCGTACCGCCCAGCGACGTGACCGGGGTGGGATACCCGGCCGAGCGACGCGGACATGCCCAGCCAAGATTCCATGCGGTGACTTCACATGCGGATCATTGCTGTCAAGGTCGTCTCCCCTTTGGACTAGACCACAAATGCGAGACCCGCAGGACTCGCGAGCATCCGCCCTCATTGCCGTTTAGTGTCGCAAACACTCCAAAGAGGGACATACGTTATGAAAACCATAAATGTACGCCGGCGCTTTCTGGCTCTGGGGTCCGTAGCCGCGGTCGTGCTCGGGACGGCAGCCGGCATGTCCGGGACCGCGCAGGCCCTCACACCGAACCTCGGCTACGACGCGGTCCGCGCCAAGGGCTCAATGTGGCAGATCTCCGAGGCCGTGGGGGCCCATGCGTCGTACCGGGCGGGCCTCACGGGCAAGGGGGTGGGCGTCGCGCTGATCGACACCGGTGTCACCAAGGTCCCCGGACTCGACACCGGTAACGTCTGGGACGGGCCTGACCTTTCTTTCGACAGCCAGGACCCGGAGCTGGCCCACAAGGACGCGTTCGGGCACGGCACCCACCTCGCCTCGATCATCGCCGGCCGTGACGCTGCGGGAACACCCGACTCCTACGTAAGCACGGACACGTTCAACGGGATCGCGCCGGACGTCAACCTCCTCAGCGTCAAGGTGGGCGCCAGTGACGGCGCCGTTGACGTCAGCCAGGTCATCGCCGGAATCGACTGGGTGGTCGCGCACCGCAACGACGACGGACTGAACATCCGGGTGATCAACCTCTCCTACGGCACCGACTCTCTCCAGAAGACCGGTGTGGACCCGCTGGTCTACGCGGTCGAGCGCGCCTGGCAGGCGGGCATCGTCGTCGTGGTCGCAGGCGGCAATGACGGCTCCACCAAGTTCAACCTCGCCAACCCTGCCCGCAGCGGCTACGTGATCGCCGTGGGCGCCGATGACACCCAGGGAACCCTCAGCGCATCCGACGACGTGGTGCCCGGGTGGGGAACGCGTGGCACGAACACGCGTCACGTCGACGTGGTGGCGCCCGGCGTGTCGGTCCTCGGTCTCAGGGTGCCTGAGGGTTACGCGGACCAGCGCAACACCACCGCCCGCGTCGGTTCGCGCTTCGCCAAGGCCTCGGGAAC
>JBKJON010000382.1:0-5222 GCA_046595715.1 Marmoricola sp. | reverse complement strand
GCGGCGTACGTGGAGTGTGCCGTCGGTGAGCGCGTCCCCTCCCGAGGAGAGCGCGTGCTCGGCGTAGTCGAGGACCCGCACGTCGAAGCCGGCCTCGCGGTCAGTCGTGGACAGGCCGTTGAGGGCGTCCACGAAGGCAGCGATCGGTCCGTTGCCTGAGCCGTGCAACTCACGAAGCTCACCGTCGACGTAGACGTTCACGTCCAGCTGGTCCTTCTCCCCGGCCGCTGAGGAGGTGTGCACGGAGTTGAGCTTCAAGGGCGTCTCGCGAGTGAGGTACTCCCGCTGGAACGCCTCCCAGATCGCCGCCGAGGTCATCTCGCCGCCCTCGCCGTCGGTCTGCGACTGAACTGCCCGGCTGAACTCGATCTGCAGCCGGCGCGGGAGGTCGAGCTTGTGCTCGGACTTCATCACATAGGCGACCCCGCCCTTGCCGGACTGACTGTTGACGCGGATCACGGCCTCGTAGGTGCGGCCGACATCCTTCGGGTCGATCGGCAGGTACGGCGCCTCCCAAGGGTGCTCGCCCACCGGGTGGCCGGCCTGCTCCGCCTCCTGCTCGAGCGCCTCCAGCCCCTTCTTGATCGCGTCCTGGTGGGACCCGGAGAAGGCGGTGTAGACGAGGTCACCGGCGTAGGGGTGGCGTGGGTGCACCGGCAGCTGGGTGCAGTACTCCACCGTGCGGCGGATCTCGTCGATGTCGGAGAAGTCGATCTGCGGGTCGATCCCCTGACTGAACAGGTTCATCCCCAGCGTCACCAGGCACACGTTGCCGGTGCGCTCCCCGTGGCCGAACAGGCACCCCTCGACGCGGTCCGCGCCGGCCATCACAGCAAGCTCGGTCGCCGCGACGGCGGTGCCACGGTCGTTGTGAGGGTGCAGGCTGATCGTGGTGTTCGCGCGCCGCGTCAGCTG
The DNA here is from genome assembly GCA_046595715.1 of Marmoricola sp. Classification (GTDB taxonomy): domain Bacteria; phylum Actinomycetota; class Actinomycetes; order Propionibacteriales; family Nocardioidaceae; genus Marmoricola. The sequence continues at coordinate 4,307 of JBKJON010000382.1, read as the reverse complement.
ACGCCCGAACCACTCGATCTGGTCGGCGTAGACGTTGGGCGTCGCCACCTCGATCGTGGCCGGCAGGTTGAGGATGATCTCGCGGCCGTCCTCGGGCTGCCACACGTCGGAGACGGCCTCGCACACCTCGAGCGAGAACGGCAGCTCGGTGCTGGTGAAGATCTCGGGTGAGTACTCGTAGCCGATGATGGTCTGGCCGAGGTTGGCCTCGGAGTACTTCATGAACATCTCGGTGCCGCGCACCGCGATGTCCTTGATCTCGTCGTTGCTGGCGCGGAACACGACGCGGCGGAACAGCGGGGCCAGCGCGTTGTAGAGGTGGATGTTCGCGTGGTGCACGCCGACCAGCGACTGGGTCGTGCGCTCGATCAGGTCCTCGCGCGCCTGGGTCAGCACCGAGATGGTGACGTCCTCGGGGACCTTGTCGCGCTCGATCAGCTGGCGCACGAACGCGAAGTCGGTCTCGCTGGCCGAGGGGAAGCCGACCTCGATCTCCTTGTAGCCCATGGCCACCAGGAGGTCGAACATCTTGTGCTTGCGCTCGGGTGACATCGGGTCGATCAGGGCCTGGTTGCCGTCGCGCAGGTCGGTGGAGAGCCAGCGGGGCGCCCGAGTGATCTGGGCCGAGGGCCAGGTGCGGTCGGGGAGGTCGATCGGCGGGAACGGCCGGTAGCGTTCGACGGGCATGCCGCTGGCGCGTTGGGTGTTCTGGAAGCCGGAGTGCTGCAGGGTCATGGGTCTTCTCGCTTAACAGGAGTGACGGGCGCCGGGACACACACTCTCCGCCGCAAGGGGTCCGGCTCCGCTAGATGAGCGGGGTGACCTCGCGGCGGCAGCGAAGAAGCAGGGGCTGGCGCGTCATGACCTCCTCACCCTAGCAGCGCAGCTCCCGCACCGCGTCGTCGAGATCCACCTGCTCGGCGGTACCCTCTCGGCACTGCTCGCCCGGCATCGGAAGCAACAGCCGAAACAGCAGGTGAACGGCAGCTACCCGGTCGAGGACGGAGCAGTGAGGCCGATGCATCGCACCCTGGTGTGGCTCGCCACCCTGCTGCTCCTGCTGGTCGCCGGATGCTCCTCGTCGTCACCCTCCCCCTCGTCCACCTCCTCTGGGGAAAAGGCGGCTGAGGCCGCGGCTCCGAGCACCGCGGCCGGCTCGGCCGTGCCTGCGCCCGCGGCGCCCCGGGTCGGAAGCTGTCACGAGCTCTCGGTCCCCGAGGCGACCGACCCGGTCGATGCCGGTGGGCCGGTCCCGTGCGGTCAGCCGCACACCTCGGTGACCTTCAAGGTCGGCGCGATCGACCCCGTCGTGGACGGACACCTGCTCGCCGTCGACTCCCGCACGGTCCGCGCCCAGATCGCGAGCTCGTGCCCCGTCTCCCCCGGCTCCTTCCTCGGAGGCGACCGGACGACCCGACGGCTCAGCCGCTTCGAGGTGGTGTGGTTCAGCCCGTCCCTCGCACAGGCGGACGCCGGGGCCAACTGGTATCGATGCGACGTCGTGGCCGTGCGCTCGGAGCGCCAGCTGCTTGCGCTCCCTTCCCGGATGAAGGGCGTCCTCGACCGGACGGGTGCCCTCGACCGGTACGGCACCTGCGGCACCGCCGCCCCCAGCGCCCGCAGCTTCGCGCGCGTCGTGTGCTCGGTGAAACACTCCTGGCGTGCCGTCGATGACGTCGACCTGCCCCAGGACGCGCGCTACCTCGCCAAGGGCGTGACCGCGACCGCCGACGCCGCCTGCAAGGGGGTCGCCTCCCAACGCGCCGGGGGAAAGCTGAAGTTCACCTGGAGCTTCGAGTGGCCCACCCGTGCCCAGTGGAAGTCAGGGCAGCGCTACGGCTACTGCTGGGTGCCGCAGGGCTGACCCTGCCTCAACGAACGGGCCCTCAACGAACGGGGTGACCCGCCTCGCGCAGGGCCCGCTTGACCTCGGGGATCCGCAACGTGCCGAAGTGGAAGACGGTCGCCGCGAGCACGGCGTCGGCTCCCGCCTCCACCGCCGGGGCGAAGTGCTCGATAGCCCCGGCGCCACCGCTGGCGATCACCGGGATCGAGACCTCACGACGCACCAGCCGGATCAGCTCGAGGTCGAAGCCGTCCTTGGTGCCGTCGGCGTCCATCGCGTTCAGCAGGATCTCGCCGGCACCCAGGGTGGCCGCCCGCACCGCCCACTCGAGGGCATCGAGGCCGGCGGACTCGCGCCCGCCGTGCGTGGTCACCTCGAAACCGGAGTCGGTCCCGGCCGCACGCCGGGCGTCCACGGAGAGCACCAGCACCTGGTTGCCGAACCGGTCTGCGATCTCGGCCACCAGCTCGGGTCGCCGGATGGCGGCGGTGTTCACGGCGATCTTGTCCGCTCCCGCGCGCAGCAGCCGGTCGACGTCCTCGACGCTCCTGACACCACCACCGACGGTGAGGGGGATGAAGACCTGCTCGGCGGTGCGCGAGACGATCTCCATGGTGGTGGCGCGGCCCTCGTGGGAGGCGGAGATGTCGAGGAACGTCAGCTCGTCGGCACCTTCCGCGTCGTAGGCCTTGGCCAGCGCGACCGGGTCGCCGGCGTCGCGCAGCTCCTGGAAGTTGATGCCCTTGACGACCCGCCCGGCGTCGACGTCCAGGCAGGGGATCACGCGCACGGCGAGGCTCATGACGGCGCGGGCCGATCCGCCCAGGTGAGGTCGAGGGCGTCGGTGAGCGTGAACCGGTCCTCGTAGAGCGCGGTGCCGATGATCGCGCCCTCGACGCCACCCTGTCCCGGGAGGCCCACCAGGCCCATCAGCGCCTCGAGGTCGGTGAGCTCGGTGATGCCACCCGAGGCCACGACCGGACGGTCGGTGAAGGCGCAGACGTCGCGCAGGAGCTGCAGGTTGGGGCCCTGGAGCATGCCGTCCTTGTTGACGTCGGTGACGACGTAGCGCGCACAGCCCTCGTCGTCGAGACGCTCGAGCACCTCGTAGAGGTTGCCACCGTCGCGGGTCCAGCCGCGGGCCGCGAGCGTCTCACCTCGTACGTCGAGCCCGATGGCGATCCGGTCCCCGTGCCTGTCGATGGCGCGAGCACACCAGTCGGGCGACTCGAGCGCGGCCGTCCCGATGTTCACCCGGCGGCACCCCGCCGCCATCGCCGCGTCCAGCGACTCGTCGTCCCGGATGCCACCGCTCATCTCCACGGCGATGTCGAGGGCGCCGACGATCCTGGCGAGCAGGTCGCGGTTGTTGCCACGGCCGAAGGCGGCGTCGAGGTCGACGAGGTGGATCCACTCCGCGCCCGCCTCCTGCCAGCGCAGGGCGGCCTCGACCGGGTCGCCGAAGCGCTTCTCCGAGCCGGCCACGCCCTGCACGAGCTGGACGGCCTGCCCGTCGGCGATGTCCACGGCGGGCAGCAGTTCGAGGTGGTCACTCATGGGGTCTCCGTGCTTCGGGTCAGGGACGTCGGAACAGCATGGTGTGCAGGACGGGGGCGGCGAGCAGGCTCACGATCAGCACCATCGCGCGAGCCGACCACTCCGGGAAGACCAGCCACACGAACAGGTTGAGCGCCAGCAGCATCGCGATCGTGACACCGGTCTGCCGGCGGCGCCGCTGGGCGAGGACGCCGGTGGGGCGCGAGCGCCGCTGCGGCAGGCGCGAGCGGAGCGCCCGCGTGCGTGCTGCGTGACGCTCCCGCCTCTCGGCCTGCGACGCGCGGGCCGAGGCGACGATGGCCGCCTCCTTCTCGCGCGCGGCACGCCGCTGGGCGCGCTCCTTGCTCATCGCGTGCTCACCTCTTGAGCCCCGCGACCCAGTTGCGCAGCAACGCCGCCCCCGCGTCCCCGGACTTCTCCGGGTGGAACTGGGTGGCCGAGAGCGGACCGTTCTCGACGGCCGCCACGAACCGGTCGCCGCCGTGCTCGGCCCAGGTCACCAGGGGCGCCCGGGTGCGGTTGTTGGTCCTCAGCACCCACTCGCGAGCACCGTAAGAGTGCACGAAGTAGAAGCGCTCGGTCTCGATGCCGGCGAAGATCGCGGTGCCTTCGGCCACCTCGAGGGTGTTCCAGCCCATGTGGGGCACGACCGGCGCCTGCAGGCGCGTGATGGTGCCGGGCCATTCGGCGCAGCCCTCGGTGCGCACGCCGTGCTCCACGCCGTGCTCGAAGAGCACCTGCATGCCCACACAGATGCCGAGCACCGCCCGACCGCCGGCGAGGCGTCGTCCGATGAGGCGCTCGCCCTTGACCTCGCGCAGCCCCGCCATGCAGGCGGCATAGGCGCCGACACCCGGCACGACCAGGCCGTCGGCTCCCAGAGCGGTGTCGAAGTCGGAGGTCA
>JBKJON010000068.1:0-11545 GCA_046595715.1 Marmoricola sp. | reverse complement strand
GTCGTACGCCGCAGGCTCGCCTCGGGACCGGTCAGCGCCGAGAGTGCTCCTGCACGAAGTGCGTGAGGCGGGCCAGCTGGTCGGGGTCGGTCGAGGGGATCACGCCGTGCCCCAGGTTGAAGATGTGTCCAGGCGCCGCCGCGCCCGCCTCGAGCACCTCACGGGCGCGCTCGAGCATCACCTCGGTGGGGGCGAAGACCAGGGTGGGGTCGAGGTTGCCCTGCACGGCCCGGCCACCGACCCGCTCGATGCCCGAGGCCAGCGGCACCCGCCAGTCGATGCCGACCACGTCGGCTCCGGCCGCACCCATCAGGTCGAGGATCTCGCCGGTGCCGACCCCGAAGTGGATCCGGGGGACACCGGCGGCGCCGATCCGCTCGAGCACGCCGGCGGAGTAGGGCTGCACGTGCGTCCGGTAGTCCTGGCGTGTCACGGCCCCGGCCCAGGAGTCGAAGAGCTGGACGGCGGAGGCGCCGGCCTCGACCTGCACCTCCAGGTAGGCGGCGGCGATGCCGGAGATCTTGCGCATCAGCGCGGCCCACACGTCAGGAGCCCCGAACATCAGCGCCTTGGTCTTGGCGTGCTCCTTGGAGGGCCCGCCCTCGACGAGGTACGACGCCACGGTGAACGGTGCCCCGGCGAACCCGATCAGCGGCGTACTGCCCAGCTGGCCGACCAGGCCCTGGACCGCCTCGGTGATGAACGGGACGTGGTCAGGGGTGAGGTCGGGGATGGCGGCGACGTCGGCGAGCGTGCTCACCGGGTGGGCCACCACCGGGCCGACGCCGGGCACGATGTCGAGGTCGACGCCGACCGCCTTGAGGGGCAGCACGATGTCGGAGAAGAAGATGGCCGCGTCCACCCCGTAGCGGCGTACGGGCTGCATCGTGATCTCCACGACGAGCTCGGGCCGCATGCACGAGTCGAGCATCGTGATGCCCTCACGGATCTTGAGGTACTCCGGCAGCGAGCGTCCCGCCTGGCGCATGAACCACACCGGCGTGTGCGGCACCGGCTCACTGCGGGCCGCCTTGAGGAAGGCCGATTCGTGCAGTTCTGGGTTGTTCGTCGACGCAGCGGGCATGCGCCGATCTTCGCAGGTCAGGCGGCGAGTCGGGTCCCCGGCACCGACGGGTCGGCCTAACCTGTCGACATGGCGGCACCCGAGCAACCCCGCATCGAGCCACCCGCGGCTCCCCCCGAGTTCAGTCGTGCGGTGGCCCAGCTCCGGGCCGCGAAGTTTCGCACCGAGCTCTTCGTCGAGCAGATGCCGGCGCCCCAACGCATCGCCCCCTTCGCCTCGGCCCTCTCGGCCGACGTGATCGTTGGTGGTGAGGAGGTGGGCTCCGGGCGCATCGTCGTGCTCCACGACCCGGCCGGCAACGACGCCTGGGGTGGCACCTTCCGCTGCGTGGCCTACGCCCGCGCCGAGATCGACCCCGAGCTGGTCAGTGACCCGATGCTCGCCGGAGTCGGCTGGAGCTGGCTGACCGAGGCCCTCGAGGCGCACGGCGCGGAGTACACCGTGCCCTCGGGCAGCGTCACCTGCGTCGCCTCCGAGAGCTTCGGCGGCATGTCCGACGAGGCGCCCACCGCCCAGCTCGAGATCCGTGCCTCCTGGTCCCCCGTCGGTGACCTCACCGGCCACGTCGAGGCCTGGGGTGAGCTGCTGTGCACGTCGGTGGGACTCCCCCCTGTGCCCGAGGGAGTGGCCACCATGCCCTCCCGACGCGGACAACGTGGCCCGGGCTGATGGCGGCGGAGGAGACCGAGCCACGACCACCCACCGACACCGCTGACGCGGCACCCGAGACCGAGGCCCCGACCCCGGTCCCGCTGCTCACCCTGCGCGACGGTCTGCCCGAGATCACCGAGACCGAGGCCCAGCTCGCCGACGTCGTACGACGAGTGGCCGCCGGGACCGGGCCTATCGCCCTCGATGCCGAACGGGCCTCTGGCTACCGCTACTCCCCCCGCGCCTACCTGATCCAGCTGCGCCGGGAGGGATCCGGCACCGCGCTGATCGATCCGATCGCCTACCAGGACCTCACCGCCCTCGGCGCGGCGTTCGGCGACGCGGAGTGGATCCTGCACGCGGCCAGCCAGGACATCCCCTGCCTGCGGGAGGTGGGGCTCGTCCCGACGGCACTCTTCGACACCGAGCTGGCGGCCCGCCTCCTCGGCTACCCGCGCGTCGGTCTGGCCACCCTCGTCGAGGTCATCATGGGCCGGTCCATGCGCAAGGAGCACTCCGCGGTCGACTGGTCCAAGCGCCCGCTGCCCCAGCCGTGGCTCGAGTACGCCGCCCTCGACGTAGAGGTGCTGCTCGAGCTGCGCGAGGTCATCGTCGCCGAGCTCGAGGAGTCCGGGAAGTCCGACTGGGCCGCGCAGGAGTTCCAGCACCTGATCGACCACGTCCCCCCGCCGCGGGTCGACCCGTGGCGACGCACGTCCGGCATCCACAAGGCCAAGGGCCGGCGCGCGCTGGCGGCCGTGCGCGAGCTCTGGACGACCCGCGACGAGATCGCCCAACAGCGCGACACCACCCCCGGCCGCCTGGTCCCAGACTCCTCGATGATCATCGCCGCCAACACGATGCCGACCACCACCTCGGCCCTGCTGGACACCCAGGGCTTCCACGGCCGAGGCGCTCGCCGGTACGCCGACCGCTGGATCGCGGCGCTGGAGACGGCTCGCCAGCTGCACGACAGTGACCTGCCTCCGTTGACCGTCCGGTCGGACGGACCGCCGGCCCCACGGGTCTGGGCCGAGCGTGACCCGGTGGCCGCCGCACGTCTGGCCACCGCCCGCGAGCTGGTCAACGAGTTCGCGGAACGGCGCTCGGTGCCGGTCGAGAACCTGCTGACCCCTGACTACCTGCGTCGCGTCCTGTGGAAGCCGCCGCTGGCCGAGCGGGCCGAGATGGAGTCGGCCGTGGCCACCGAGCTGTCGGGCCTCGGGGCCAGGACCTGGCAGGTGGAGATCATGGCGCCGATGCTGGCCGCCGCGATCCTCGACCCCGCACCGCTGGCAACCATCCCGGCACCGGCTGGGGGCGCCCTCCCGACGACCCCGCCGGACGTCCCCGCCGGACGTCCCCGCCTGACGCCCCCCGCCTGACGACCCCCCGCCTGACGACCCCCGGGCTCGGGCCCCGGGGTCAGTTCGTGCTCGGACTCGGGCTCGGACCGGGGCTCTCCGCCGGCGCGAGCAACGGCACCGAGGAGTTGTCGATGGACTCCAGACGGTCCTGCAGGGGCAGGATCACCGGCTCGTAGAACAGGGCGGTGAGCTGGAGTGCCGTCGCTCCCTCGACACCCGGCCACTCCGGTGTGCTCGGCAGCAGCCGGATGTCGCGGTCCTCACGCGGGAAGACGTCGGAGTTCAGCGGCCGCTGACCGCTCTGCAGGAAGGCGTCGCTGGTGACCACGTCGACGTTGGACGGCATCACGTAGCCGGTGGCGGCCAGCGTCCCGGCTCCCTCGTCGGAGATGACCGCGGTGAGGACGTCGGCGGCCTTGGAGATCGCCTTGGACCCTGCGGAGATGCACAGTCCCGAGATCGAGCCGATCGTCGCGCTGCTGGAGATCTTCGGCAGCGGCATCACGTCGAAGGTCAGGCTCTGCTGGGCCCGGAGCTCCGGGGTCAGGGAGCGGTAGCCGAGGATCATCCCGAGCTTGCCGGCCTTGAAGCGACCAAGGGCCGACCGCTCGCTGAGCGCGGTCTCGTTGAACGTCATGGCGGGGTTTCGCACGAGCTCCAAGAGCTGTTCGGTCGCCTTCGCGGAGGCACCCTCGGACAAGGTGAGCGTGGTCGGCTCGTCGGTGTCGTCGACGACCTCGCCCCCGCCGGACCAGATGAAGGGCGCCAGCTGTTCCAGGGTGGGGTCGATGTAGAGGCCACGCACGCCCGGACTGCGCGCCTGCAGGGCGGCGCGGCCGAACTCCTCGAGCGACCACCCGTCCTTCTGGTTCACCGGGTTGCGGCCCACGTCGGCGATCTGGTCGAGCTCGATCAGCTTGGGGTTGAAGTAGACCACCAGCGGCGAGACGTCGGAGGGCATGCACTGCAGCGCGTCGTCGGAGCTGAACGCCTCGAGGCCGGTGCGGCTGAACCCGTCACCGAAGTCGACCTCCCGGGCGGCGAGAAGGTCGTCGACGCCTCGCACGGCCTTCTGCGCGGTGAGATCGGCGATGTCCCGCTGGTCGGTCAGGAAGAGGTCCGGCGGGTCACCCTTGGCCGTGGAGTCCGCCATCGCCGCCATCGCCTCGTCGTGGGTGGCGTAGGGCTGCACGACGATCTTCACGCTCGGATGAGCGACGGTGTAGCGGGCGGCGATCTCCTTGTAGGCAGCGATCACCGGTTCGGGCCCGTAGACCGCGAACGTGACCTGCGTCGGACCGGTCGGCTTGGCGGACGGTGAGGCGCCGGGCGGGTCGTCGCTGCTGGACGAGCATCCCGTCGCGAGCACGGCAACCGCCACGACAGCAGCCACGGCCTTGTGGACCGACGAACACACCAGCATCAGTTTTCCGCGCCCTTCCCCGATCGTGCCGGGTGCACACCCCTGGACACCCATGAACGCCGACCGGCCTCATCACGATATCGGGACACGCCACGCCCTCGTGACCCGCCGTGCTGGTGCTCGTCGGGGCTCTACGCTGGCGCCATGTCTACGACCCGGGTCCGAGCGGCCATCGTCACCATCGCCGCGAGCGCCGTCGTCACGAGCAGCGCCCTCGCCGGTTGCTCGGTCTCCAAGGACGAGGGGGACACTCCTCCGAGCTCGAGCAGCTCCGAGCCCACGACTCCCCCGGCCACCGAGGAGCCGACCAGCGATCCGTCGACCTCCGAGTCGAGCGCCCCCGTCCCCACCCCGACGCCCTCCCCCGGCCCGGCCGCGACACCCGGTGGGACCCCCACCGGGACGCCAGCGGCTGCCCTGCTGTCGGCGGCGGAGCTGCCCCCGCTCAACGACTCCTCGGCCTGGACCCAGGTCCGCACGGCGGTTCCCGGCCAGCAGGCCTTCGGGCTGTGCCAGCAGTTCGACCTGCTCTCCATCGGCGCCATGAACGTGATCGAACGGACCTACAAGGCCGGTCAGGACACCGCTGGCGAGCAGGTCGCCGAGTTCCCGGACGCCCAGAACACCGTGCGCGCCTCGAAGGTCATCGAGGCGTGGCACCGTGAGTGTGCCGGCCAGGTCACGGGCACCCGCGTCAAGGTGCGCCCGATCACCGACGTGGCCGTGCCCCACGGCAAGGGATCGTGGTACCTCGTCAGCTACGAGCGCCGCGGTGAGGGGCACTTCCACTCCCTGGGCATCGTGGTCTCGGGCAACCGGATGAGCCTGCTCCGGATGGACCATCTGGGCCAGGACCACAACTACAAGCCCGGACAGGACCCGATGCAGCTCGCTGTCAGGGCCGTCTCGGCGAAGCTCGGCTGACCATGACAGAACGTCGCCACCACCGCCCCCGGTTCCCCGGGGCCAAGCACTTCGAGTCGATCGAGGGTGACGTGGACCCCGCGACGCTGAGCGAGGCTGCCGACCGGTCGGCGTCCGCGCTGGTCCGCGGGGCCCGGAACCAGGCCGACGAGGCGCTGGTCGCGCGCGTCGTGCACCTCGCGGACTCAGAGGGCCTCGAGACCCTCGCCGAGCTGTGGTCGGGGGCAGCTCCCGACTCCCTGGCCGGAGCGCTGTGGCGGCTCTACCTGCTCCGCAGCTGGGTGTACGCCGACCCGCAGACCGCGGCACTGGAGTTCGACCGCGGGCGTCAACACGTGCCGGTGGCCGAGGTGATCTCGGGCGTCGTGGAGCCTCCCGGCCCCGACGAGGTCCGAGCGCTGGTCGACGCGGTGCTCAGCGGGGTCGTCGTCGGTGACTTCGCCGACACGCTGTTCCGGGCGGCTGCCTTCGCCCGGGTCGCCGCCGCGGGACGGGTCCACCGTGCCCCCGAAGTGCTCGGCCCAGGCTCGTCGTACGCCTCCGACGTGTCGGCGTCACGACTGCTGACATTGTCCGACCAGCTCGAGCGGGCCGCGCACCTCGAGCTCACGGGCGCGCTGGGCTGATCCCGGCTCCACCTGGACGCATCCGACTCCACCCGGGGACGCCCAATTGCTGCGGCAGTGTGGGCCGGGCTTGTAGAGTCGGGCGTGCGCCGGGCCGTGGCAGCCCCGGGTCCCACATAAAGCCGCTTCGAGCGGCCACGCGCCGTGAGGCGCTCCCGGCCCGGCGCACCCCACTCGTCAGTGCTGTGGAGGTTCGTACGATGAGGTTCAGGATCCCTGGCTTCCGTGCCGTGAAACCGGTCCTCCCCCGGTTCGGCTACGCACCCAAGGCCGACGGACGCGCCGATCCCGGTGAGGTGGTCTGGACGTGGGTGCCCTACGAGGACGATGCCGACCAGGGCAAGGACCGACCGGTGCTGGTCATCGGCGAGGAGGACGGACTCCTGCTCGCCCTCGGCCTGACCTCGAAGGACCACGACGTGGACGCCGACCAGGAGTCGAGCGTGGGACGCGAGTGGATGGACATCGGCACCGGCGCCTGGGACTCCCAACGCCGTCCGAGCGAGGTGCGGCTGAACAGGATCCTTCGGCTCGATCCCGACGGCGTACGCCGCGAGGGGGCCGCGCTGCCCCGCCACGTCTTCGACGCCGTGCTCGAGGCCGCCCAGCCCTACCTGTAGCGCCCTACGTCCGGCTCACCCGAGCGCCTTGCGGATCCTGGCGTCGGAGACCGGCTGGGAGGTCCCTAGCTGCTGGGCCCAGAGGCTGACGCGGTAGTCCTCGAGCATCCAGCGGACCCGACGCAGGCCCTCCCCCAGGGGCCGGTCCTCCGGGAGGGCCTCGACCCGGTGCTGCCACGCCCGCTGCAGCACGTCGACCCGGTCCATCAGCTCCCGGTCACGGGCCTGTTCCGGAAGCCGCTCGATGCGGGCCGCCATCGCCTTGAGGTAGCGCGGGTAGTCGCGCAGGGCGGCCGCTCCGGCCTCCGAGACGAAGCCAGGGTGCACCAGCCGCTCGAGCTGTCCGCGCAGGTCGGTCATCGCCGGCAGCATCGCCATCTCCACGCGGCCGTGCAGTGCCTTCTCGACCGGACGCCACTCGCCCAGCACCCGCAGCACCTGCTGCAGCACCCCGGCGGACGCCTCGGGCAGCGTGGCGCGTGCTCGCGTGGCCAGCGCCCGGAACGCCTCGGGGTCGCGCACCGGGCCCACCTGGTCGACCAGCTCGCCAGCGGCCGCGCTCACGCAGTCCTCGATGAGGGCACGCACGTTCGGGTACGGCGAGGCCGCGAGGCCGAGCTTGGCAGTGTTGTCCAGCCTCTCGATCAGCGAGGCGGCGGGCGAGGGGACAGCCAGGAGCAGCAGCCGGCGTACGCCGAGCCGGTGATGGGCCCCCTGCTCGTCGGCGGACGCCGTGACCCGCAGGCCCACCGTCGCGCCCTCGTCGACCAGGGCTGGGAAGCCACGCACCTCGTGCCCGGCGCGCGTCTGGGTGAAGGAGGGCTCGATGGCGCCGAAGGTCCACCCGGTCTGACCCGTCGCGGACATCCCCGACTCGTCGGCCACCTGCCGCATCGCCCGGTCGAAGGACGGGCGCAGCGGCCGCTTGAGCGCCTCCAGGTCCTTGCCGGCCCCCACCTGCTGCCCGGTGTCGTCGAGCACGCGGAACGTGGGGCGCAGGTGGTCGGGGACCTTCGCCTCGTCCCACGCGCCCTCCGGGACGTGCACGCCCGTCAGCGACCGGAGGTAGCGCGAGAGCGCCGGGACCAGGGGCTCCTCCCCCGGCGGGACGGCCGCGAGGAAGCGCCGGGCGACGTCCGGGGCCGGGACGAAGTTGACCCGGAGCTGCTTGGGCAGCGAGCGGATCAGGGCCGTCACGAGGTCCTGCCGCAGACCGGGGACGTTCCAGCTGAAGGGCGCCGGACCGACCGTGTTGAGGGTGGCCAGCGGTACGTCGATCGTCACGCCGTCGGCCTCGTGACCGGGCTCGAAGTGGTAGCGCAGGGGCAGCGTCATCGCCCCCTCCTGCCACTGGTCGGGGAAGTCGCCCGGCTGCACCTCGCCGGCCCGGTCGTGGACCAGCATCGAGGGGTCGAAGGTGAGGAGGTCGGGGTTGGTCCGACGTTCCTGCTTCCACCAGGAGTCGAAGTGGGCGCCGGAGATGGCCTCCGCCGGCACCCGCGCCTCGTAGAAGTCGAACAGCGTCTCCTCGTCGACCACGATGTCGTGGCGTCGCGCGCGGTGCTCGAGCTCCTCGGCCTCCTCCAGCAGCTTCCGGTTGGTGTCGAAGAAGCGGTGCCGGGTGTGCCACTCGCCCTGCACGAGCGCGTGCCTGATGAACAGCTCCCGTGCGACGTCGGGCTGGAAGCGACCGAGGGGGACGGTGCGGTCGGCGATCAGCGGTACGCCGTACAGGGTGACGCGCTCGTGGGCCAGCGCCGAGGCGCGCTTCTTCGACCAGTGCGGCTCGGAGTACGTGCGCCTGACCAGGTCACCGCCCAGCCGCTCCGCCCAGAGCGGGTCGATGGAGGCGTTCTGGCGTCCCCACAGCCGCGAGGTCTCCACCAGCTCCGCGGCCATCACCAGGTCGGGCTGGGACTTGAAGAGGCCCGAGCCTGGGAAGATCGCGAACCGCGCGCCCCTGGCGCCCAGGTAGTCGCGCCGGTCGGCGTCGCGGAGCCCGATGTGCGAGAGGAGCCCGGAGAGCAGCGCCTGGTGGATGCCGTCACCGTCCGGTGCCGTTCCGTCGCTCGCCTGGCCGCCCGCCTTCAGCCCCACCTGGCGAGCCACCTGCCGCAGCTGGGACTCGAAGTCCTGCCACTCCCTGATCCGGAGGTAGTTGAGGTGCTCCTCGCGGCACATCCGGCGGAAGGCGCTGGACCCCATCTCCTTCTGCTTCTCGCGCAGGTGGCGCCACAGGTTGAGCCACGCCATGAAGTCGGACTTCGGGTCGCGGAAGCGGGCGTGCAGCTGGTCGGCGCGCGCGCGATGCTCCACCGGGCGCTCACGCGGGTCCTGGATGGAGAGAGCCGCGGTGATGACGAGCACCTCGCGCAGGCAGCCCAACCGGTCGGCCTCGAGGATCATCCGGGCGAGCCGCGGGTCGATGGGGAGCCGGGCCAGCTTGCGTCCGGTGCCGGTGAGGCGCGGCCCCCGGCGACCCGTCGAGGTGTCCGGGACGAGGGCCCCGAGCTCCTCGAGGAGCTGTACGCCGGCTCGCACCGCCCGGTTGTCGGGCGGGTCGACGAACGGGAACCGCTCCACCTGGCCCAGCCCCAGCGAGGTCATCTGCAGGATGACGCTGGCCAGCGAGGTGCGCAGGATCTCCGGCTCGGTGAACTCCGGACGCCCCTCGAAGTCCTCCTGGCCGTAGAGCCTGATCGCGACCCCGGCCTCGACACGCCCCGATCGGCCGGAGCGCTGCTGCGCGGAGGCCTGGCTGATCGGCTCGATGGGCAGCCGCTGCACCTTGGTGCGCGAGGACCAGCGGCTGATCCGCGCCAGGCCGGTGTCGATCACGCCGGTGATGCCGGGCACGGTCAGGGAGGTCTCGGCGACGTTGGTGGCGAGAATGACGCGCCGGCGCGAGTGCCGCTCGAAGACCCTGTGCTGCTCGGCCGAGGAGAGCCTGGAGAAGAGCGGCACGATGTCGAACCCCTTGACGCCCTCCGACTTGCGGCGCAGCACGTCCTCGGTGTCGCGGATCTCCCGCTCTCCCGGCAGGAAGACGAGGAGGTCTCCGGCCGTGTCGGCCAGCAGCTCCGCGACGGCGTCCTCGATCGCCTCGGTCTGGTCGCGGAGGACCGGCTCACCCTCCTCGTCGTCGTACGCCTCCTCGAGCAGTGGCCGGTAGCGCACCTCCACGGGGTAGGCGCGTCCGGAGACCTCGATGATCGGCGCCGGCCGACCCTTCGCGTCGGCGAAGTGCTCCGCGAACCGCTCCGGGTCGATGGTCGCCGAGGTGATGACGAGCTTGAGGTCCGGCCGCTTCGGCAGGAGCGTCTTGAGGTAGCCGAGGATGAAGTCGATGTTGAGGCTGCGCTCGTGGGCCTCGTCGATGATCAGCGTGTCGTAGCGCTTCAGCATCCGGTCGTGCTGGAGCTCGGCCAGCAGGATGCCGTCGGTCATCACCTTGAGCCGGCTCTGCTTCGACGTACGGTCGGTGAACCGCACCTGGTAGCCGACCGTCTCCCCGAGCTCGGTGCCCAGCTCCTCGGCGATCCGCTCGGCCACGCTACGGGCCGCGATGCGCCGTGGCTGGGTGTGGCCGATCATCCCGCCGCCCTCTGCGGTGGGCTCCCCGCGACCGAGCTTCATCAGGATCTTCGGCAGCTGCGTCGTCTTCCCCGACCCCGTCTCCCCCGCGACGATCACCACCTGGTGGTCGCGGATCGCCTCGGCGATGTCGTCACGACGGGCCGAGACCGGCAGGTCGGGAGGGAAGTGGATGCGCACAGCCCGCCCATTCTCCCCCGGGGTGGGTAGGGGGCATCATCCGGTGGGTGCTGCAGGTCTCCCAGGGCACCCCGGGGATCCCGGCCGTCGACGGGCGTTGCCACACCCAGGAGCCTCGGGGAGAGGCCGAGAACCCATCCCGATTTGCGCGTTCGCTGCCCCTGACCGTGCGCCTCAGAACCTGCGGCTCAGCTCGGCGGGGTCGGTACGACGGGGGTCGGCGCGCCTGACGGCTGGCCGTCGGGTGCGTCGTCCTGGCCGAACTGCCGTGGGCCCGTGCCGCGCCGGTCGGAACCCTGCTGGCCTTTCTGCCGGCCGTTCCGGGGGCCGCGGTTCATCATCCCGGGACCGCCGAAGCGACCGCCGCGGTTGAACTGGCCGGGACCGCGACGGCTGTCGTTGCCGTGGTCCGCGACGCTGGCCAGGGCCGCCCCGCCGAGGCCGCCGACGATGACCGAGGCGAGCGCGACCGCGATCAGGGCACGGAAGGACCAGAGGCGGTCGCGCAGGCTCTGCTTGTCGGCGGGCTGGTCAGCGGCCTGCTGGGCCGCGATGGCCTGCGTGGGCGTGGGCTCGGGGTCGGAGGGCGGGATCGGACGTGAGTCGGGAGGCAGGTCGTTCACGACGTTCATCGTGCCTCGACAACCTGTGGCGAGGCTGTGACTCTGTGGGCCGAGGACCAACGAGCCCTCTCTCACAGGAAACACACAGCCACCTCATGGACTCAGCTCGGCCGCGGAGTCCACAGTGGGGCACATGAAGAGCACCGCTTCCGAGCTCACCCGTCCCGACGGCACTCCCCTTCGAGTACTCGTCGTCGACGACGAGGAGAACATCGCCGAGCTGCTGCGGATGGCGCTGCGCTACGAGGGCTGGGACGTCGAGGTGGCGCTGAACGGCACCAAGGCCGTCGGCACCGCCAAGCGCCAACGTCCCGACGCTGTCGTGCTCGACATGATGCTCCCCGACTTCGACGGCATGGAGGTGCTGCGCCGACTGCGCGGCGACCAGCCCGACGTACCCGTCCTCTTCCTCACCGCTCGCGACTCCGTGGAGGACCGCGTCGCCGGTCTCAC
>JBKJON010000010.1:0-3137 GCA_046595715.1 Marmoricola sp. | reverse complement strand
CCGGGCTGCCTCCCACCCTGGTCGTCACCGCCGGCCAGGACCCGCTCCGGGATGAGGGCGAGCACCTCGCCCTGCTGCTGCCCGAGGTAGCGGGTGGCGGTCACCTCGACGCCGGCCTCGGCCAGCAGCAGGGCGAGGTGCTCGCCCTCATCCCGGAGCGGGTCCTGGCCGGCGGTGACGACCAGGGTGGGAGGCAGCCCGGAGTACCGGGCCTGCCCGGCGAGGTCCGGCCCCAAGGGCGCCAGGTCCGGGTCGGCGAGGTCTTCGGGCGAGGCGGCGTACTGCTGCCAGTACCAGGCGGCCTCGCGAGGGTCGAAGCCGTCGGCGGCGCTCACGTAGGAGTCGAACGAGGCCGCTGGGTCCAGGAAGGGGTAGATCAGGACCAGGCCTGCCGCCGCCCCGGGGTTGCGCAGCGCCGCCACGAGGGCGAGGTTGCCGCCGGCGCTGTCACCGTGCAGGAAGAGGGGTCCGTCGAGTCCTTGCGCTGCCCCCTCGCGCACCACCCAAGCGAGGACGGCGTCCACGTCCTCGGGCGCGGCCGGGAACCGGTGCTCGGGCGGGCGCCGGTAGTCGACGCTGAGCACCGCCATGCCGCAGCGGTTGGCGACGCGGCGTGCGGCGGGGTCATGGACCTCCACGTCGTGGAACACGAATCCGCCACCGTGCAGATGGACCACGAGCCCGGGGCGGGCGCCCTCGGGCCGGTAGAGCCGGCACCGCACTCCGTCCAGCTCGAGGTCCAGCACCTCGGCCACGTCCTCGCGAGGCGCCCCGGACGCCTCGTCCCGGGCAGCGGACCGTGCCTCCTCGATGCCGGTCTCCCAGACCTTCGGGGAACCGGCCGCCTCCTCCACGGCCTTCTTGGCCTGTGGGTACAGCACGGCTCAGCGGCCCATCAGCGCGTCGAGACCCACCGCCATCGCGGCGGCGAGGCGGAAGTCGAGGCGGGGGTCGGGGACGGTGACGACGTAGCGGTCGCGCAGCGACATCTGCCGCTCCGAGCTCATCACGAGAGCACCGGTCGCCTGGTCCTTGAAGTCGAAGTGGAAGGGGAGCGGGAAGTCGACGAACCGGCGAATGATCGCCACGGCCTGGTTGCGCTCCTTTCCCGTCGCCTCCAGGCCGGGGCCGCTGAGGTGGAAGGTCGAGCGCAGCAGGCTCTGGCCGAAGTCCTTGCGGAACTCACCGAGAGGCGCGCCACCTGCGTCGTGCACGTCGTAGCGGGCCCCGAGGTCCAGCACCTGGCGGGCCTGGAAGGAGAAGACGGGATCGGTGCGCCGGTCGTCGCGGAAGAAGGTGACCTGCTCCTTGAAGGCCATCCGCTTCTGCTGCGCGACCGCCATCAGCCGTCCCACCGAGCCGTCGGGGTTCGCCTCACTGATCTCGTAGCGGTTGACCATCATCGTCAGCTTCTGCTTGACGAGGAACTGGGGCAGGTACATCGGCGCGGTCATGCGCTCATCCTGCCGTGCACCTGGTCGCCGGAGGCGTCACTCCGTCGCGAGCCGCGCGAGCTCCTCGTCGACGACCGACGGGTCGAGCTTGACGAAGACCGGCGCCGGCTTGGTGATGGGCGTGCCCGGCACGATGGCGTGCCGCTCCCAGCGTGCGGCGGTGGTGTAGTCGCCGGTCAGGATCGGGTAGCCCGCTCCCCCGTCGAGGTCGCCCACGTCCTGCAGCACAGGCATCGGCTGCACGTCACCGGCCCCACCGAGGACGAGGTCCACCGCGTTCGCCGAGAACGGCAGGAAGGGCGACAGGATCGTGTTCAGGTCGGCGACGCACTGGGCCACCACGTGCAGGATCGTGCCGAGCCGCTCGCGCTCGTCGTCACCCTTGAGCTTCCAGGGCTCGGAGTCCGAGACGTACTTGTTGACCTCCGAGACGGCCCTCATCGCCTCGTTGATCGCCGCCTTCTGTCGGTGCCGGCCGATGAGGTCGCCCACCGTGTCGAAGGTCGCCGCCACGTGGTCGAGCAGCGCCCGGTCGCCCGCGTCCAGCTCAGCGGCCGCCGGGATCTCACCGAAGCTCTTGGCGATCATGTTCGCCGTGCGGTTGACCAGGTTGCCCCAGCCCGCGACCAGCTCGTCGTTGGTCCGGCGTACGAACTCGGCCCAGGTGAAGTCGGAGTCCTGGTTCTCCGGACCGGCAGCAGCGACGAAGTAGCGGAACGCGTCGGGCTGGTAGCGGCTGAGCAGGTCGCGGACGTAGATGACCACGCGCTGCGAGGAGGAGAACTTCTTGCCCTCCATCGTCAGGAACTCCGACGAGACGACCTCGGTGGGCAGGTTGAGCTCGCCGAAGGGCCCGGGCTTTCCGCCCTTGTCGCCCCTGCCGGCGTAGGCCAGGAGCTCGGCCGGCCAGATCTGGCTGTGGAAGGTGATGTTGTCCTTGCCCATGAAGTAGTAGGACAGCGCCTCGGGGTCGTTCCACCACTCCCGCCAGGCTTCGGGGTCCTCACCGCGGCGCGCCCACTCGACACTGGCCGAGAGGTAGCCGATCACCGCGTCGAACCACACGTAGAGGCGCTTGGTCGGGTTGTCGACCCAGCCCTCCAGCGGCACCGGGATGCCCCAGTCGATGTCGCGGGTCATCGCACGGGGACGGATGTCGTCGAGGATGTTCTGGCTGAACCGGATCACGTTCGGCCGCCAGGTGCCACTGGCCTCGCGCTCGTCCAGCCAGGACTTCAGGGCCGCAGCCAGCGCCGGGAGGTCGAGGAAGAAGTGCTGGGTCTCGATGAACTCCGGAACCTCGCCGTTGATCCTCGACCGGGGGTTCAGCAGGTCGGCGGGGTCGAGCTGGTTGCCGCAGTTGTCGCACTGGTCCCCGCGCGCGCTGGGGTAGGCGCAGATCGGGCAGGTGCCCTCGATGTAGCGGTCCGGGAGCGTCCTGCCCGTGGACGGGCTGATCGCCCCGTAGGTGGTCTGCTCGATGAAGTAGCCGTTGGCGTGGACGCCCGTGAACAGCTCCTGGACGACCGCGGTGTGGTTGCGCGTCGTCGTCCGGGTGTAGAGGTCGTAGGAGATGCCCAGCGCCGCCAGGTCCTCCGCGATCACGCGGTGGTTCTGGACGGAGAGCTCCTGCGGGGTCACCCCCGACTCGTCGGTCGCGATCAGGATCGGGGTGCCGTGCTC
>JBKJON010000377.1:0-2878 GCA_046595715.1 Marmoricola sp. | reverse complement strand
GTTGGTCACCATGAAGGACTCCCCGTGCTACCAGATCAGCCGCCTCGACCACTGTTTGCAGGCCGCGACCAGGGCCGAGCGAGCCGGCGAGGACGAAGAGACCGTCGTGTGCGCCCTCCTGCACGACATCGGCGACCACCTCGCACCAGCGAACCACTCAGAGGTGGCCGCTGCGGTTCTTCGCCCCTACGTCAGCGACAAGAACTACTGGATCGTGAAGCATCACGGTCTCTTCCAGGGCTTCTACTACTTCCACCACCTCGGCGAGGACCCCAACGCCCGGGACCGTTGGCGCGAGCACCCGTACTACCAGGCCACGGTCGACTTCTGCGCGAGGTACGACCAGAACTCCTTCGACCCCGCCTACGACTCGGAACCACTGACCCACTTCGCCCCGATGGTCCGGCGCATCCTGGGCGAAGCCAACCGCGCCGCGTTCAGCTAGCAGGGGGTGCTGCAGCGATGGTTCAACGAGATGATCACGATCTACGAGAAGGCCACCAGGGGACGCGGGAGGCAGTGCAGCCTGACGATCCCGGACGCCTGATCCGGCGTGTGGGGTTCGTGGGCCTGGGCAACGTGGGTGCGAAGCTGGCCGGCTCGCTGCTGCGCGATGGCTACGAACTGGTGGTGCACGACCTGGACCCCACAGCCGCCATCCCGCTCCTCGATCAGAGTGCCACGTGGGCGACGTCTCCCGCGGAGGTGGCGAGGCGCTGCACGGTCGTCATCACCTGCCTGCCCAGCCCGGCGGCGAGCGCCGAGGTGGTCGAGGGCGATGACGGGTTGCTCACGGCCATGGGTGCGGGCTCGTTGTGGGTGGAGATGAGCACGACCGACGAGGCCGAGGTGCGTCGCCTCGCTGGTCGGCTCGTCGAGGTGGGCGCAGCAGCGGCGGACTGTCCCGTCTCGGGCGGCTGCCACCGCGCGGCAACCGGGAACATCTCGATCTTCGCCGGCTGCGACCGTGCGGTCTTCGAACGGCTGCTACCGGTGCTCACCACCATGGGTCGACACGTCCTGCACACCGGACCTCTCGGCACTGCCTCCGTCCTCAAAGTGGTCACCAACTACCTGGCGACCGCCCATCTGGCAGCACTCACCGAGGCCCTGGTCACCGCGACCGGAGCTGGCATGGATCCGGCAACGACCTACGACGCGATCCGGATCTCCTCCGGAAACTCGTTCGTGCACGAGACCGAGGGACAGGTCATTCTCAACGGCAGCCGCGACATCGGGTTCACCCTCGACCTTGTGGCCAAGGACCTCGGCCTGTTCCAGTCCGTGGCCGACCGTGCGGAGGTGCCGCTGAAGTTGTCGCCGCTACTGCGAGACCTGGTGGCTGAGGCGCTGGACCGCTACGGCCCGCGCGAATGGTCGCCGAACCTGATTCGGGGCCTGGAGGACATCACCGGCCTTGACGTTCGGGCACCTGGCTTCCCGGCTCAGCTGGTCGACCTGGAACCACCCGCCACCGGCGCCGAGGTGGTCAGTTGTCCCGAGCGCTGCGCG
This sequence comes from Marmoricola sp., assembly GCA_046595715.1. Taxonomy (GTDB): domain Bacteria; phylum Actinomycetota; class Actinomycetes; order Propionibacteriales; family Nocardioidaceae; genus Marmoricola. The sequence goes on along the minus strand of JBKJON010000377.1, from coordinate 1,366 downwards.
CGCAGGTGAGGCCAGGGCGACCCCGTCCAGTACCGACCTGTCGTCACCAGCCGCCGGGGAAGCGTGCCGAACCGGCGACGACCACAAACATGACCGCAACGGCGATGGCCGCCGCGAGCAGCAGCTCCCGGCCGAGGTACCGCCAGGGCGGGACCAGCAGCAGGGTGAGCCCGACCAGCACTGCCCCGCCCGGCAACGTCAGGATCGGTGCCAGCGGCTCCGTGGCACCCGCTGCGACACCCAGCACGAGCCCCGAGACGACCGCACGTCTGACGGCGATCGCGCGATCCCCTCGGGGGAGCCCCACCACCGTCAGCGCTCCCCCGCTGGACATCTGTTCGGGCACGAGGGCCCGCAGCAGCAGCGTCGAGGTCGCCAGGTCCGCGATCACCACGACATCTCGGAACCGGTCGTGCAGGGCGTAGCGCCGCACCAGCGAGTCCAATCGGTGACCGCGGTCGGCATCGGGAAAGCTCACCGGCGTCAGCAGCACCTCCACCTGTGGCTCGACCTCGAGGAGGCGCACCACCCGCTTGGCTTCGGCCGTCGGAGCGGTGAGGACCACAGGGGCGCGACCCAGGTCGTCCCGGATGCGCAGTAGCTCGGCCTCGCCGGCCGTGGTGCTGACCACGAGGATGCGCTGGCGACCGGGCACGCTGGCGAGGATATCGGGGCCGTGCACGCCAGGATGCCTGCCATGGGCTCGAAGACAGACGCCCCGGTCGGGCTCAGCTACCGGTCAGCGCCTGGTCCAGGTCGCGGTGAAGGTCGGCGACGTCTTCGAGGCCGATCGAGAGCCGGACGATGTCAGCGGACGGGCGGGCGTCCGGCGCCACCGGGCGGTGAGTCAGGGCGGCCGGGTGCTGGATCAACGAGTCCACGCCTCCGAGCGACACCGCGTGTGTGAACAACCGCACCTTGCTGGTGACCTGAGCGGCGTGGTCGTAGCCGCCGGTGAGCTGGAGCGCGAGCATCGCCCCCGGGCCGCGCATCTGGCGGCCGACCAGACCGAGCGGGTCGCACTCCGGGATCTGCGGGTAGAACACCCGGGCCACGGCGGGGTGGGTGGACAGCCAGGCGGCGGTCTTCTGCGCCGACTCCTGCTGGGCCCGTACCCGCAGGGGCAGGGTGCTGAGGCCACGATGCAGGAGGTAGGCGCCCAGAGGATGCATCAGGGCGCCCGTGACTGCACGGACGCGGCGCAGCGCAGCTGCCCATTCGGCGTTGCAGGCCACGACGCCACCGACAGTGTCTCCGTGCCCGCCGAGGTACTTCGTGGCGCTGTGCAGCACCAGGGCGGCGCCGTCGAGGGCAGGGTTCTGCAGCACCGGGGTGGCGAAGGTGTTGTCGACGAGCACCGGTCGCC
>JBKJON010000344.1:0-8272 GCA_046595715.1 Marmoricola sp. | reverse complement strand
GCTCCGGACCTGGGCCAGCCCGCCGGGCAACCCCCAGGCACCAGGGATGCTGCTCGGGTCGTGCGACTGGTTGGTCATTGACTCAATCCAAGCACCGAGCATCCGCTGAACCCCGAGATTCCTCTTGTCCCACAGGGGATTCGCGACCTTCTTGAAGAGTGTTCGGCTGTTTCAGCGGACGATCCGGTGGGGGGTGCAATCCGCGGTGCTCGCGGTGGATCGAGGGCTGGCTGCGCCGAAGGACTGTCAGTTCAGGCCGCGAGGGCGCGCCACAGGCGGGACCACAGTGGGGACGAACGCGAACTGATAGTCCTTGCGGTCGTGGTGAGGGGGCACGGGGTTGGCTCGCCCGCATGACGCAGGTCAGCGCAACAATCGGCGCCAGATCCGGTTGTCTCTCGTCGGGCTTCGACCGTCGTGAGACCGGGGAGCAGGGCGACCGCCGACGGCAGCCGCCAGGCCCAGACCGGCCGCGAGCTGGACGGCGAGCTCGTTGTCCTCGCGGACCAGGTAGAGCGAGAACGTGGGCGCGAAGTCGCCGTCGACTGCCCGCGGGGCGATGCAGCGGATGGCCAGAGCGAAGTGACCGGATCTGGCGCACGTGATGAGCGCGCGCACGACGACCACCGAGGAGGCACTCCGCGAGGCCGCCGCGCCGTTGGGCCACAGGCCGCGGGTGCTCGCCGTACCCGCCTCTCGAAGCCGGCCTTCCACCTGGCGTCAGGGGCGGCCACACCCTCTGAGGGGCCTCGGACATATCGGGCAGGTTTCGCGGGCATCCCCTGACGTCCTCGGGTGTTGCACCGGCCCAGAACGTCAGGGATCCCCGAGTACCCGGGGCGGATTCGGGTCGTGGTTGCAACACGCGGCCGGTCTCATGGGTTCAGCAGGAGCTGGTTCATGAGTTCTTGCGGGCGAGCGTAGTCGAGGCGTTTGCGGGGCCGGTCGTTCATCTCGTGCTCGACGAAGAGCAGGCGCTCGGCGTCGTGGACCGAGAGGTCGGTGCCCTTGGGGAAGTACTGGCGCAGCAGCCCGTTGGTGTTCTCGTTCGAGGGCCGGTGCCAGGGTGTGTGGGGGTCGGCGAAGTAGATGTCGATGCCGGCATCGACGCTGACCGTGGCGTGCTGGGACAGCTCCTTGCCCTGGTCCCAGGTCAGTGACTGGCGCAGCGAGTCGGGCAGCTCGACCAGACGCTTGGTCAAGGCAGCCGTGACGTGCTCGACACCGCGCCCCTCGGGCAGATGGAGCAACAACAGGTAGCCGGTGGCGCGCTCGACCACGGTCCCGATCGCGGAGGCGTTGAGCTTGCCGATGATCAAGTCGCCCTCCCAGTGCCCCGGGATCCGGATCCCGTCGGGGTCATCGACCGGTGGTCGGTCATGGATCGAGGCCATGTCGGGGATCTGCCCCTGGCCGTTGGCCTTTCCGTGTTTTTGGGGTCGCCGCATCGTCCGCCCCGAGCGCAGCGCCGCGCTCACCTCACCCTTGAGCGCCCCGCGGGGCTGGAGATAGATGAACCGGTAGATCGTCTCGTGATGCACGTTCATCTCCGGGTCGTGCGGGAAGTCATGGGCCAATCGTCCCGCGATCTCTTCGGGGGAGTACTTCTTGGCCAAGTAGAACAAGATCTTGGCCCGCAGCGCCGGGGTCGACTCGATCTTGGGGACCTGGGGCCGCCTGGCATCGGTGAACGCGATCGCGTGGGCCCGCTTGGCGACGTACTGGCCCCGGGCGTCCTTGTGGTTGTTGATCTCCCGGCTGATCGTGGAGGGATGGCGACCCAGATCGGTCGCGATCGCCCGCCACGAGCGCTTCTGCTTCAACCCGATCTCGATATGGACCCGATCCTCATAAGACAACCGCGAACGGGTCTGCCGCCGCCGAGGACGAATCCCACCAGCCTCCGAGATCCGGTGATAGACGGTCTTACGATCCCAGCCGAGAACCATGGCCGCTGCGGACATCTCCTGGCCCGAGTGCCACAACCCCCACATCAACTGTTGGCGATCGAGCTCCATACGCGCAGAGAACCCTGGGTAACGCATCAACATCAACACCTTCAAATCATCGGTGTTGCAACGACGCTGCGGATCCGCCCGGGGAATCCTGCGAACCAAATGCGCGCCCCCGCCCTCCAACAGGTGTAGGTATCTTCTCGAGCCTGGGGGTCACCATGAAACGCACCACCGCCGCCACCCTGATCGCCGCCGGCATCGTCGGGATCGTGGGCGGGAGCGTCTCCGCCGTCGTACGGGGCCACGACTCCAGCCCGACTCCTGACCCGGCTTCCGGCTCGGACACCGACATCAAGGGCACGCCACCCACGGCCTCCCCCAGTGCCGCCCCTTCGGCCGCACCCACCTCCACGAACACCGACGTGCTGTACGCCGCTGCGGGCAAGATCCACGACGGCGACCGCGTGATCGCCTGGAGCGCGCCGTACGACGACGCACGCCAGGTCACCCGGGCGGCGGACGGCTACCTCGCCGCCTTCTCCGACAGCGAGTCCGAGCCGGCCTTCGAGCTCTGGTCGGTCGACCCCGACGGCACCTCGCGCAAGGTGGCCGACGCCATCGGCGACTGGGACGTCTCCGCCGACGGGAAGCGCGTGGTGGGCCTCGCGACGGTGGGCATCCGACTCAAGGTCTGGACGCTGGACGGTGGGACGGTCGCGACCTGGAAGGCCTTTGACCACACGGTCAGCCCGGTGTTCGCCGGCGACGACGTGGTCGTCAGCACGGTGGGGAAGGGCGGCGCCTTCCGGCTCCTCAGCTGGAACCCGGACACCGGCAAGGTCGGCAACCGCAGCGAGTCCGGCCTGGCTCGCCTGACGGCCTCGGGCGACGGCCGCCTGATCTCGGGAGCCGTAGGCCTCGAGGGCATCGCCAGCGACCAGCAGGCAACGCCCTGCATGCAGACCCGCAGCTTCCCGCCGGTCTCCAGCGACGACATCTACTGGCAGACGTGCGACTGGTCGCCCTACGGCACGAACGTCTCGCCGATCAGTCCCGACGCCACGCTGGTCTGGGCCGTCCCCGCGGGCAGCGACGGCTTCGGGCCGACCCAGATCGCGACCTTCTCCGCCACGGCCGGTCCTACCGTCGGGCTGAGGACGTTCGAGCCGCCCCTGGGCACCTACGACCTGACCTGGCTCGACAACTCCCACCTGCTCGTGACCGGCGCGACCGACATGGACCTCGACCAGGGCACCGGCACCTGGCTCAAGAAGTGCGACCTGGCCGGCACCTGCACCGACGTGGCTTCCGTGGCCAAGGGAAAGCTCGTCGCCGGAGTCCTGAAGTAGCTCAGTCGTGCGTGACGAGCAGCGGCCGGACGAAGGTGCGGGCGTGGTGGATCCGGGACTTGACGGTGCCGAGCGGCAGGTCCAGCAACCGCGCGATCTCGTTGTAGTCGAGCTCGTTGACGTCCCGCAGCACCAGCGGCTCCACCAGCTCCGGGTGGTCGCGGTTGAGCGTCTCGAGCGCCTCGAGGAGGTCGAGCCGGCTGCCGGCGATGACGCTCGTCGTACGCGGGTCGACGGCGGCCGGCAGCTCCGCGGCGGGGCGCTCGGACGAGCGTCTCTTCAGGGTGCGGTACGTCGACCGGGCGCTGTTGCTGGCCACGGAGTGCAACCAGGTCGTGAACCGGCTGCGGCCCTCGAACCTCGTGATGTTGCGGGCCACGGCGAGAAGCGCGTCCTGGGCGGCCTCCTCGGCGTCCTGCGGGTGGAGCAGCATGCGTCCCACGATGCGCCTGACCCGCGGCTCGACCGCGGCGAGCAGGTCGTCCAGGGCCCCGGGTTCGCCGGTCGCCGCGGCAGCGGCGAGGGCATCGAGCGACACTCCGCGGTCGGACGGCTCGAGCGATGGGGCGTCGGACGATGAGGGTGCCACCGGTTCCTCCCGTGGTGCCGGTTGACGTGCCGGGACTCGGGCACACTACCGACATGCCCCTCCCGCAGCGTCTCGGTCGTCTGCGACAGATCGAACGCATCGGTGCGGGCGGATTCGCGACCGTGTGGCGCTACCACGACGACGAGCTCGACTCCGACGTGGCGGTCAAGGCCCTGGCGGACAACTGGGCCCAGCGGCTCGACATCCGCGAGCGCTTCCTGGAGGAGGCCCGGATCCTGCGGCGGGCCGACGCCGACCACGTCGTACGCGTCTATGACAACGGTGAGACCGAGGGCGGCACACCGTACTTCGTGATGTCGTACGCCGACCGCGGCACCGTGGCCGACCTGATCACCGAGGGCCGACCGAGCATCGAGGAGTCGCTGGAGATCATCCGGCAGGCCGGGGCCGGGCTCACGGTCCTCCATCGCCAGGGCATCATCCACCGCGACATCAAGCCGCAGAACCTGCTGCTGCGCTCGCTTCCCGAGGGGGGCACCGAGGTGCTGGTGGCCGACCTCGGGGTCGCGAAGGCGATCGCCAACGCCTCCGGACTGACGCAGGTCGTCGGGACGCCGGCCTACATCGCACCCGAGCAGGCGCTGGGACAGGGGCTCGACATCCGGGCGGACGTGCACGCGCTGGGGGCGGTGGCCTACGTGCTGCTGACCGGACGGCTCGTGCGGGAGGACGGGATCGCGAGCCTGGTCGCCGCCCGGCTGCCGCCGGCCCCCTCCCAGGTCGCCGACGTGCCCCGGTGGCTGGACGCCCCGATCCTCAAGGCGCTCGCCATCGACCCGGCGCAGCGCTGGCCCGACATCGCGTCCTTCCTGGCCGCGCTCGACACCGCTCCCGGAGAGGCCACGCCGTCCGGCCGGCGGGTGCTGCCCCTCGCGGGGCTGGTCCTGCTGGTGCTGGTGCTGACCTTCGTCACCTCCTACGTGGTCACCTCGCTCATCCGCTGAATTCGTTGGTAGCCTCGCCACGCCAGTCGACCTCCACGAACGTGTGGGAGTCAGGGAACCCGGTGAGAATCCGGGACTGACGCGCAGCGGTATGGGTGACGGGCGGAGCTGTGCGGCGGGAGACCGTCGCAGTCACTGGGTCGCGAGGCCCGGGAAGGCGTTCCGCACCGGGTGAGCCCGAGTCCGAAGACCTGCTGGCCCAGCGGCAACAGCCGCTCGGCAATCGCGGGCTCCGCGCACGAGCCCTGAACGCGAAGGAATGCCAGTGGCGTCCACCTCGAGCACCCGGTCCCGGCCCGACAAGTGTCCCGGCGTCCTTCGTCCGTGGTCGGCCTCCGACGGCGCCCTGGTGCGGCTGCGGCTGATCGGCGGACGCATCACCCCCGGCTCGCTGACGGCACTGAGCGCGCTGGCCGCGCGGTACGGCGACGGCGACCTGCACCTGACCCGGCGGGCCAACCTGCAGCTGCGGGGCCTCCCGAGGTGGGGCGACGCTCTGCCGACCGACGTGGTCGACGCGATCGAGGCGACCGGGCTGCTGCCCTCCCGCTCCCACGAGCTGGTCCGCAACGTCATGGTGTCCCCCCAGACCGGCCTGAGTGGAGGCCGGGCCGACCTGCGCCCTGTCGCCACCGAGCTCGACGAGCGCCTGTGCGCGGAACCCTCGCTGGCCCACCTTCCCGGGCGCTTCCTCTTCGTGCTCGACGACGGCCGCGGCGACCTGCTGGCCCGCTCCACCGACCTCGGGCTGGCTGCGCTCGACGCCCGCACCGCCCAGCTGCGCGTCGGGTCCACAGGGTGGGCTGCGGTGGTGCCACTGCGTGCCGCCGCCCGGGCCCTGGCCGACCTGGCCTCCACCTTCCTCGCCGCTCGCGGGTCCGGTCCCGACGCTCCGTGGCACGTCGACGAGCTGCCCTCCCCGTTGGCGCCCGCCGCCTCCCGGTCGCCGCTGGTCTCCGTCAACACCCCGGCCCTGCCCTGGGGTCCGGTCGGCGGTGGCGAGCACGTCGCCGCCCCCGGTGGCGTGATCGACCGTGGGCTCGCCGCCCGGCTCGCCGAGTTCGGTCGTGAGCTGGTGGTGACGCCCTGGAGCGGCGTACTCGTCCCCGGGCCGTTCGGGGGGACCCGATGACCACCCTGCAGCGGCCGCCCCGACGTTACGACTACATCGACCACGGTGCCTCGATCTACCTCGAGTCGTTCGCGACCATCCGGCGTGAGACCAGCTTCGACGGGGTGCCCGCGGACGCCGAGAAGCTCGCCGTACGCATGATCCACGGCAGTGGCCAGGTCGACCTCGTGCCCGACCTCGTCGTACACCCGCGACTGGTGGCCTCGGCGCGGGCGGCGCTCGCCGCCGGGGCACCGATCATCACCGACGCCCGGATGGTGGCCATGGGCATCACCGCCGGGCGGCTCCCGGCCGCCAACCCGGTGCACTGCTTCCTCAACGACGAACGCGTGCCGTCGTTGGCGGCGGCGTGGGGCACGACCCGGACCGCGGCCGCCGTCTCGCTGTGGGAGCCCCACCTCGACGGCGCGGTCGTCGCGATCGGGAACGCCCCCACGGCGCTGTTCCACCTCATGGAGATGCTCATCGCCGGGGCGCCGCGACCGGCTGCTGTCGTCGGCATCCCGGTCGGTTTCATCGGCGCCGCGGAGTCCAAGGATGCGCTGGCCTCGTTCCACGCCGACCACGGCATCGACCTCCCGTTCGTCACCGTCCGCGGGCGTCGAGGAGGCTCGGCGATGGCCTCCTCCGCCGTCAACGCGCTGGCGCAGGAGGAGGAGTGAACGGCCGCTTCTACGGCGTCGGCCTCGGGCCCGGCGACCCTGAGCTGATCACCCTCAAGGCGGCCCGGCTGATCGGTTCCGCCGACGTCATCGCCTACCACGCAGGGGTGGGCAAGCAGTCGAACGCACGACGGATCGCCGCCTCCCTGATCCCCGCCGGAGTGGTCGAGGAGGAGCTCCGCTACCCGGTGACGACCGGGCGCACCGTCCACCCCGGTGGGTACGCCGGCGCGATGGCCGAGTTCTACGAGGAGTCGGCCGCGCGGCTGATCGTCCACCTCGAGGCGGGGCGGACGGTGGTGCTGCTGGCCGAGGGCGATCCACTGTTCTACGGGTCCTACATGTACATGCACGACCGGCTCGCCGAGCGGTTCCCGACCGAGGTCGTGCCGGGTGTCCCCGCGTTCGCAGCAGCGACGGCGCTGACGGCCATGCCGCTCGTGCGCCAGACCGACATCCTGACGATCCTGCCCGGCACCCTGCCCGAGGCGGAGCTGGCCCGGCGTCTCGCCGACACCGACGCCGCGATCATCATGAAGCTCGGCCGGACGTTCCCGGCCGTGCGCTCGGCGCTGGAGCAGGCCGGGCGGCTCGAGCACGCCGTCTACGTCGAGCGCGCCTCCATGCCGGAGGAGCGCTGGCTGCCGGTGGCCGACGTCGACCCTGACTCCGTCCCCTACTTCTCGCTCGTCGTCGTTCCGGGTGACTCCGTGCACGAGGAGCCGAAGGGTCGACGGGGTGCTGACGCAGTGGTCGCTCCGCGTCCCGCTGCTGACCGTCCCGCTGCTGACCGTCCCGCCGCTGAGCTCGTGGTGCTCGGGCTCGGGCCGGGCCCCGACGGCTGGATCACCCCCGAGGCCACCTCGGTGCTCTCCGAGGTCGACCACGTCGTCGGCTACTCCGCCTACGTCAACCGCGTCCCGCAACGGATCGGCCTGAAGCGGCACGCGTCCGGCAACACCGTGGAGCTCGACCGGGCCCGGCTCGCGCTCTCGCTCGCGCTCGGCGGGGAGCGGGTCGCGGTCGTCTCCGGTGGCGACGCCGGGGTGTTCGGGATGGCGTCGGCCGTCTTCGAGGCGGCCGAGGACCCGGCGTACGCCTCCGTCGAGGTGCGGGTGCTGCCGGGAGTGAGTGCGGTCCAGGCCGTGGCGGCGCGCGCGGGCGCTCCGATCGGCGCCGACTTCGCCGTGGTCAGCCTCTCCGACCGGCTCAAGCCCTGGGCGGTCGTGGAGAAGCGACTCCGCGCGATCGCCGAGGCCGACCTGGTGCTGGCGATCTACAACCCGGCCTCGAGGTCGCGTACCCAGCAGATCGTCGAGGCCCAGAAGCTCCTCCTCGAGCACCGCTCGCCCGACACTGTCGTCGTCGTCGGTCGGGACGTCGGCCGGGCCGAGGAGTCGCTCGTCGTCACGACGCTGGCCGAGCTCGACGCCGCCTCCATCGACATGCTGTGCCTGCTGATCGTCGGCGCGACAAGCACGCGCGTTACGGCGGCGGGCCAGGTGTGGACCCCTCGGTTCGTCTCCCCGTAGTCCGCCGAGCGGGCAGTCGCGTCACGCGGTGGTGTGCCGAGCGGGCAGTCGCGTCACGCGGTGGTGTGCCGAGCGGGCAGTCACGTCA
>JBKJON010000154.1:0-2768 GCA_046595715.1 Marmoricola sp. | reverse complement strand
GCGTTGACGAGGTCGCGGGTCCCTTCGGCCGAGACGACGTTGCCGGCCACGACCGGCACCTGCGGTTCGAGGTCCCTCACCCCGGAGAGCGCCTCGAGCATCCGCTCCTGGTGACCGTGCGCGGTGTCGAGGACCAAGCAGTCCACGCCCAGGTCGAGCATGCTCTGTGCGCGGGCGCGGACCTCGCCGTTGACCCCGACCGCAGCGCCGACCTTGAGGCGGCCCTGCTGGTCGAGTGCGGGGGCATAGATCGTGGCCCGCAGGGCCGAGGTCCGGGTCAGCACGCCGACCAGCCGTCCGTCGGCGTCGACCACCGGGGCGAGCCGACGCCGCTCGCGCTCCAGCTGCTCGAAAGCGTCGCGTGGCTCCACGTCGTCGCGCAGCGAGGACACGTGGGCGCTCATCACCGAGTGCACCTGGGTGAACCGGTCGACGCCCCGACAGTCGTCCTCCGACACCACCCCCACAGGACTCCCGTCGACCACCACGAAGGCGGCGCGGTGCGACCGCTTGGGGATCAGCGCCAGGGCATCGGCGACGGTGTGCTCCGGGTCGAGGACGATCGGGGTCTCGAAGACGGGGTGTCGCTGCTTGACCCAGCGCACCACGTCGGCCACGACGGGCAGCGGGATGTCCTGCGGGATCACCGCCATGCCGCCACGGCGGGCCAGCGTCTCGGCCATCCGCCGCCCCGACACCGCCGTCATGTTGGCGGCCACGAGCGGCACCGTCAGCCCGGTGCCGTCATGGGTGGAGAGGTCGACGTCATCACGCGAGGCGACGGCGGAACGCCGCGGCACCATGAAGACGTCGTCGTAGGTCAGGTCGTGGCCCGGCAGCCCGGTCTCGTCGAGGAAACGCACCGCCCCAGCCTAGGCGCGCTCCTCCGCGACGCTGTTGCCGCCGTCGACGACCAGGCACTGCCCGGTGAGGTAGCCCGCAGCGTCGGTGCACAGGAAGGCGACGGAACCGGCCACCTCGGCAGCCGTGCCGCTGCGGCCCGCGGGCGTCCGCCTGCCGTGGAGCGCTTCCTCAGCGGTCTGGCTGCCGGTGGCGATCCAGCCGGGTGCGACCGCATTGACCGTGACTCCTCGGGCGGCGTGGTCCACGGCCAGCGCCCTGGTGAGGCCGACCAGGCCGGCCTTGGCGGCGGCGTACGCCGGCTCGGCGCGCATCGCCATGACCGGTCCGGTGACGGAAGCGACGTTGACCACCCGGCCCCAGCCGCGCTCGGCCATCGGTGGAACCAACGCCCGGCACAGGAGGAACGCGGTGTCGAGGTTCCGCGCGAGCGAGGCGCGCCAACGGTCGTAGTCGAAGCTCGCCAGGGGCCCCGACTCAGCCGCTGCGCCGTCGAGAGCGGGCTGGGTCACGCTCGTCATGCCCGCGTTGTTGACCAGGACGTCCACGCGTCCGTGGTCGTGGAGCACCTCACGCACGAGGCTCGCCACGACGCGCTCGTCGGTGAGGTCCCCGACCGCGGCCCGCGCGACGATGCCCTTCGCGCCGAGCTCGGCGACGCGGTCGTGCACCCGGTCGGTGGTCGCGCCGAGCACGACTGTGGCACCCAACCGACCCAGCAGGGACGCAGTGGCGAAGCCGATCCCGTCCAACGCCCCGGCTCCGGTCACCACCGCTGTGCGACCTGCGAGCGAGAGCTCGACCGGGAGGTTCACGACTTCTTGGGCGGCAGGGGGACGAACCCGCTCGTGCGACGCACGTAGTCGACGTACTCCGGCCGTCGGTCGTGGATGTCCTTCTCCAGCAGGGCGGCGCCGGTCCCCTTGGCCAGCAGCCAGGTCATCACCAGGGGCGACAGCACCGTCCACCAGCCGCCCGCATCGAGGGCGACCAGCCAGATCCCCCACCAGGCCGTCGCGTCGCCGAAGTAGTTGGGGTGGCGGGTGTAGCGCCACAGCCCGGTGTCGAGCACCTTGCCCTTGCTCGACGGGTCGTCGCGGAACTGCTGCAGCTGCCAGTCGCCCACGGCCTCGAAGAACAGGCCGACCGTGAAGACGACGAGCCCGATCCACGCGAGCACACCGGGTCCTCCCCCGCCGGTGACGGCTGCCTGCACCGCCCACGAGACGAACCAGAGAATCACCGCCTGAGGGACGTAGACCCGCTGGAGGGCATAGGCGTTGCGGTTGCCGGGCGCGCGCTCGAGCAGTGCCTCGTAGCGCGGGTCCTCCCCGTGACCGCGGGAGCGCAGGAAGATGTGGCCGGCCAGACGCAGTCCCCACAGAGCGACCATGACGACCACGAGGACCCCGCGCGTCGTGGTGTCGCTGACCAGGAGCGAGACCGCGGCGACCACGACGAAGCCGAGGCCCCACGTGACGTCGATGACCGCGTGCTTGCCGACACGCAGCGCCAGCGCGAAGGTCACCACCATCGTCACGACGACGGCGAGCGCGGTCCAGGCCAGCGAGACGCCGAACGCGCCAAGGTCGACCGAGTCCATCTCAGAAGTCTCGCACCCAGGGCATGCCGCTGGGGCCGTCGGGGCTGGGCTTCACCGCGAGAATCTGGTCGACGCCCATCCGGCCCTCCTCGAAGGCCAGTGCCCCGCCCACGAGGTAGAGCCGCCACACGCGCGCCATCTCCTCGCCCACCATGGCGACCACGCGGTCCCAGTTGGACTCGAAGGTGGCGTACCACGCGTCGACCGTGCGGACGTAGTGCTCCCGCAGGGCGTGCACGTCGCGGACCTCGAGGCCCGCCTCCTCGACGAGGGCTACGGTCTCGCCGACGGGACGCATGTGCAT
>JBKJON010000412.1:0-11867 GCA_046595715.1 Marmoricola sp. | reverse complement strand
GTCCCAACGGAGAAACCGTCGGCATCGTCCGTATCGACGACGCCCTGAGGCTGGCCCAGGAGGCCGACCTCGATCTCGTTGAGGTCGCGCCCATGGCCAGGCCGCCGGTCTGCAAGCTCATGGACTACGGGAAGTTCAAGTACGAGAACGCCCAGAAGGCCCGTGAGGCACGGCGGAACCAGACCAACGTCGTGATCAAGGAGATGAAGCTCCGACCGAAGATCGACGCGCACGACTACGAGACCAAGAAGGGTCACGTCGTGCGTTTCCTCCGCTCGGGCGACAAGGTCAAGATCACGATCATGTTCCGCGGACGCGAGCAGCACCGCCCCGAGCTGGGCTACCGGCTGCTGCAGCGCCTCGCCGAGGACGTGACCGATCTGGGCTTCGTCGAGTCCTCGCCCAAGCAGGACGGCCGCAACATGACCATGGTGATCGGCCCGCACAAGAAGAAGTCCGAGGCCAAGGCCGAGGTGAAGGCCGAGCGGGACGCCCGCGCTGCAGAGCGCGAGGCCGACCGTGAGGCGGAGCGCGCAGAGCTCAAGGCGGCGCACCCCGTTCCCTCACCGAAGAAGGAGCGCGGTCGCTCCGAGAACCTCGATCCCGAGATCGAAGCGTAACGAGAAAAGGAATAGACACAGATGCCGAAGAACAAGACGCACTCCGGTGCCCGCAAGCGCTTCCGCGTCACGGGCACGGGCAAGATCCGTCGCCAGAAGACGGGCCTGCGCCACAACCTCGAGAAGAAGTCCTCGAAGGTGACTCGTCGGATGTCGGGCACCGCTGAGGTCGCCAAGGCCGATGTTCCCCGCGCGAAGAAGCTGCTCGGCCTGTAAGGCAACCTCTCCATCTCAGCCCCACCCCTGACACACCGGGTGCCCACACCCGGGTGGTCGCGACTCGTCGGGACCACGAAGAATCTTTGAAGGAGTACAGAAATGGCACGCGTCAAGCGGGCAGTAAACGCCCACAAGAAGCGCCGGGTCGTCCTCGAGCGGGCCTCCGGATACCGGGGCCAGCGCTCGCGCCTCTACCGGAAGGCCAAGGAGCAGGTCACCCACTCGCTGGTCTACAGCTACAACGACCGCAAGAAGCGCAAGGGCGACTTCCGCAAGCTGTGGATCCAGCGCATCAACGCCGGTGCCCGCGCGAACGGCCTGACCTACAACCGCTTCATCCAGGGTCTCAAGATCGCTGGGGTCGAGGTCGACCGCAAGATCCTGGCCGACATGGCCGTCAACGACCTGCCGGCCTTCGTCGCACTCGTCGAGGTCGCCAAGGCGAACCTGCCCGAGGACGTCAACGCGCCGGTCTCGGCCTGAGCCTCGCTGGTTGAGGAGTGTCTCGAATCCTCCTCACCACAGGAACCTGTGACGATGGCGAGTCTCCCTGTCGAGCGACCACTCTCCGCGAAGAGTGGTCGCATCAAGACGGCACGGAGGCTCGCCCGTCGCAATTTCCGGGCCGAGGAACGGCTCTTCCTCGCCGAGGGCGCCAAGGCCCTGGCCGAGGCGCTCCACTTCTCCCCCCGGCTCCCGGGCGGGGTCGTCGAGGTGTTCGCCACCGAGGCCGCGAGCCGGCAGTGGGCCGCGCTCCGCAAGGCCGTGGACGATGTCGGCGTCCCGTGGTCCTTGGCCGATGACGACGCCCTCTCTGCCCTCAGCGGTGCGGTCACCCCACAGGGGATCGTCGCGGTGTGCCGCTTCCTCGACGTCGACCCCGACCTCGTGCTCGGGGCCTCACCGAGCACCGTCGTCATCTGCGCCGACGTGCGCGACCCCGGAAACGCCGGCACGGTGATCCGCACGGCCGACGCGGCCGGCGCCCGGGGTGTCGTGCTGGCGGGACACAGCGTCGACCTCTACAACGACAAGACCGTCCGCGCGACCGTCGGCAGCCTCTGGCACCTGCCCGTGGCGCTGGCCGAGGACCCGGCCGGGTGCGTCCGAGGGGCGCAGGCCGCCGGCTTCGTCGTGCTGGCGGCCGACGGGGCAGGGGAGACCGACCTCTTCGAGGCCGAGGCCGTCGGGTTGCTGGACCAACCGGTCGCCTGGTTGTTCGGCAACGAGGCCTGGGGGCTGCCCGATGAGCTGGCGGCCCTGGCCGACCACCGCGTCTCGATACCGATCCTCGGTCGGGCCGAGAGCCTCAACCTGTCCACCGCCGCCGCGGTCTGCCTCTACGCCAGCGCCCGCGCCGCACGTTGAGACGGATGGCTCGCTGACCGGTTGACGGCTAGGTTTTGCTGGTCGCGAACGGAGGACACATGGCGCACGCAGACTTTCTCAAGACCACGCTGGTGGCGGACCTGGGCGACGCCACCCAACGTTCGCTGCAGTTCGCGCTCGCGGAGCAGGGGCCGACCCGGAACGACGACCCCCACTCGACCGTCGACCAGAACGGGGCCGTGACCAACGCCTGGGACTGGGGTATCGAGCTGTGCGACGCCATGGGTGACGAGGAGGGCCGGGTCCTGGCCTATCTCACGATGTACGTGCTGCCGGCCGAGGAGGACATCTACCTCGTGGGCCACAGCCTGGGCCCGTTGCTGGACTCGACCGTCCGCCTGATGTCCGACGACGAGTACGGCGACCGCACCTGCCTGCTCGTCGAGGAGCACTGGCCGATGACCCACCACCTGCTGCGCGAAGGTGCCGACGGCATGCCGAACGAGCTCGGGCTGATCAGGGTGAGGACCGACCGGGACCACTGGTTCCTCGGTTCCTTCCTGTCCAGCCGCACCCCGGGAACCGTCGACGTCGACCCCGAGGCCGTGGACGGGCTGCAGAAGCTGACGTTCGCCGTGCTCAGCGAGACGGTGGGAGGGCTCGCCACCCTGCCCGGTCTGATGGAGCTGCTGCCCGTGGACCGGCGGGGTGACCAGCTCGAGACCGCGACCGACCTCTTCGACGACCTCGCGGAGGTCCTGGGCAAGGTCGGCGTCGTCTCACGGTGAGCGCCGAGCTGCGGCCCGCACTACGCTGACCGACGTGGAGGACCCAGAACCTGGAGCCGCTCGCCTCGCCGCAGTGGACCAGCTGCCTGACGGGGTGGTCATCGCCGACGCCGAGGGCGTGGTCACCGTCGTCAACGAGCAGGCGCGAACACTGCTCGGCAGCAGCGTGGAGGTCGGCCGCCACCTCTCGGAGGTGATGGCCCTGCAGGACCAGAACAGCTGCGACTGGTACGACACGAACACCCCGTACGCCGGCCTCGGCAGCCGGGTCGGTCTGACCGAGCAGTCGTGGCTCACCCGCGACGGCACCGAGGTGCTGGTCACCGGACGCATCAACCGCGTCGGGCGCTTCGGTCCGGTGGAGAGCGTCGGGCTGGTCGTGCGGTCCGGCCGTGGCCGAGCCCGCCTCGACCGAGACCGCTCCGACCTCGTCGCGACCGTGGCGCACGAGCTGCGCTCGCCGCTGACCGGGGTCAAGGGCTTCGTCTCGACCCTGCTGAGCAAGTGGGACCGGCTCAACGACGAGCAGAAGAAGCTGATGCTCACCACCGTGCACTCTGACTCCGAGCGGCTGCAGCGCCTGATCACCGAGCTGCTCGACGTCGCTCGCATCGACACCGGCCGGCTGCCGCTCTACCCGCGGACGGTGGACACGCAGGCCCTGGTCGAGCGGTGCGTTGACTCCATCCGGGTCGGGACCCACCGCACCATCGAGTCGTCGTACGCCGAGGACGTGCCGCAGATCTTCGCCGACCCCGACAAGCTCAGCCAGGTCGTGACCAACCTCGTCGACAACGCGATCCGCCATGGCGACGGGCTGGTCAGCGTGAGCGTCGAGGCGATCACCGCGCCGTTCGCCGGCGTGCTGATCCGCGTCGACGACGAGGGGGAGGGCATCGCCGAAGCCATCCGGGCGCGCGTGTTCACCAAGTTCTGGAAGCACGGCGTCCGTGGCGGCACCGGCCTGGGCATGTACATCGTCAACGGGCTGGTCCGTGTCCACGGAGGCGAGGTCCTGATCACCGACTCCGACTCCGGCGGTGGCCGCCTCGAGATCCGCTGGCCCTCCTCGGACATCCGCAGCTGATCAGTTGGCAGGTCGGCCGGTTGGCCGACGAGCCACCCCACTTCCTAGACTGGCCCGCGCACGCGTTCGTGCGAGCCAAGCGAGAGGCAACGATGTCCGGCCCCAACTCCGAGTACGACCCGGTCCAGGTGACCCCGCTCGACGAGGAGCACGTGAGCGCGATGCGGGCGGACGCCCTGGCCGCCATCGCCGCTGCCACCGACCTCGACACCCTCAAGCAGGTCCGCTCCGACCACGCGGGGGACCGTTCGCCGCTGGCGCTGGCCAACCGGGAGATCGGTGCGCTGCCGCCCCAGGCCCGCAAGGACGCCGGTCAGCGCGTCGGCCAGACCCGCGGCGCTGTGGCCCAGGCCCTGGCCAAGCGCCAGGCCGAGCTCGAGGTCGAGGCCGAGGCGCGGATGCTGGTGGAGGAGGCCGTCGACGTCACCCTGCCCTGGGACCGCGCCACCAAGGGCGCCCGGCACCCGATCACGATGCTCTCCGAGCGCATCGCCGACGTGTTCGTCGCCATGGGCTGGGAGGTGGCGGAGGGGCCGCTCGTCGAGGCGGAGTGGCTGAACTTCGACGCGCTCAACCTCGGTCCCGACCACCCGGCCCGCACGATGCAGGACACCTTCTGGACCGAGCCGCCCGAGAACCACCTCGTGCTGCGCACCCACACCTCGCCGGTGCAGGCCCGCACGATGCTGACCCGCACGCCGCCGATCTACGTCGTCGTCCCCGGTCGCGTCTTCCGCACCGACGAGTACGACGCCACGCACAGCCCGATGTTCCACCAGGTCGAGGGCCTGGTCATCGACGAGGGCATCAGCATGGCCCACCTCAAGGGGTCGCTGGACCACTTCGCCGAGGCGATCTTCGGCCCCGGCATCGACACCCGCTTCCGTCCGTCGTACTTCCCCTTCACCGAGCCCAGCGCCGAGGTCGACCTCCGCTGCTTCGTGTGCCGCGGTCTCTCTCCGGCCGTCGAGGCCTGCCGCACCTGCAAGGGCGAGGGCTGGATCGAGTGGGGCGGCTGCGGCGTCGTGAACCCGCGCGTCCTCACCGCCTGCGGTGTCGACAGCGACCGCTACACCGGGTTCGCGTTCGGCATGGGCATCGACCGCACCCTGATGTTCCGCCACGGCGTCGCGGACATGCGCGACATGTTCGAGGGCGACGTCCGCTTCTCCACCGCTTTCGGATCGGAACTCTGATGAAGGCCCCGCTGTCCTGGATCCGCGACTACACCGACCTCCCGGCCGACGTACCGGTCGAGGAGCTGGCCGCGCGGCTGACCGCGCTCGGTCTCAAGCTCGAGGCGCTCGAGCGTCCGGGGCACGACATCACGGGTCCGCTGGTCATCGGTCGCGTCCTGACCATGGAGCCCGAGCCGCAGAAGAACGGCAAGACCATCAACTGGTGCAAGGTTGCTATCGGTCGGGAGATGTCCCAACAATTCGGGGTAGACCCGGCTGACGGTGTGGGCATCGTCTGTGGCGCCCACAACTTCGCCGTCGGTGACCTCGTCGTCGTCGTGCTGCCCGGTGGCGTGCTGCCCGGGCCGTTCGAGATCTCCGCCCGCACGACCTACGGCCACCTCAGCGCCGGGATGATCTGCTCCACCAAGGAGCTCGGCCTGGGGGAGGACACTCTGCCGTCGGGGAGGGGCGGCATCCTGGTGCTCCCGGCGGACGCGGGCGAGCCCGGGGACGACGTCTTCGAGCTGCTGCACCTGCGTGACGAGGTGATCGAGTTCGAGATCAACCCCGACCGCGCCTACGCCCTCTCCGAGCGCGGCGTGGCCCGCGAGGCGGCCCTGGCCTACGGCGTCGCGTTCCACGACCCTGCCCTCCGGGACACTCCTGCGGCCGACGACCAGGGTCACCCGGTCGAGATCGACGACCCGGACGGCTGCCCCGTGTTCGTCGCCCGCACAGTCTCCGGCTTCGACCCCACCGCCTCCACCCCGGGGTGGATGGCCCGCCGGCTGCTGCTCTCGGGCCAGCGCTCGATCTCGCTGGCCGTCGACGTCACCAACTACGTCATGTTCGAGCTCGGCCGACCCATCCACGGGTACGACGCCGACAAGCTCGCCGGCCCGATCCGCGTCCGACGCGCCGCCGCGGGAGAACGACTGACCACGCTCGACGGCAACGACCGAGCCCTCTCGACCGAGGACCTGGTCGTCACCGACGACTCCGGCATCATCGGGCTCGGCGGTGTGATGGGTGGCAAGACGACCGAGATGTCGGCGACGACCACGCGCGTGCTGATCGAGGCGGCCCACTGGGACGCGCGTGCGATGTTCCGCACCGGTCGGCGCCACAAGCTGACCTCGGAGGCGGGCAGGCGCAACGAGCGCGGCGTCGACCCGACGATCTGCGAGGCGGCCGCCCAGCGGGTGGCCGAGCTGCTGGCGGAGTACGGCGGGGGCACGATCGAGCCCGGGGTCACCGTCGTGGGCCGGGCTCCCGAGCCGCGGACGATCACGATCCCGATCGACCTGCCGGCCCGCATCACGGGGATGAACATCGCCTCGGACACCACCATCGCCAACCTCGAGGCCGTCGGCTGCCTCGTCGAGGCGAGCGCCGACACCCTGACCACGACCGTCCCGGCCTGGCGTCCTGACCTCAACGACCCCTTCGACCTGGTCGAGGAGGTGGCCCGGATCGTGGGCTACGAGGACGTCCCGAGCGTGCTCCCACCGGCCCCGTCGGGTGGCGGTCTCAGCCCGGTGCAGGCGATGCGACGCCGCGTGGGCCGCACGCTGGCCGGTCAGGGGTACGCCGAGGTGCTCAACTTCCCCTTCGTCGGGGAGGCCGACCTCGACCGACTCGGGCTGGAGGCCGCCGACCCCCGTCGTACGACGCTCCGGCTGGCGAACCCGCTCAGCGCCGAGGAGCCGCTCATGACGACCACGCTGCTGCCGGGGCTGCTGCGCTCGGTCTCGCGCAACGTGAGCCGCGGAGCCAGCGACCTGGCGCTGTTCGAGACCGCCCCGGTCACACTGCCCCGCGATAGCGCTCCCACCCCGATCCTGCCGGTCGACCGCCGACCGACCGACCAGGAGTGGGAGGCCCTCAACCGGGCCGTCCCCGCCCAGCCCGCCCACCTTGCCTACGCCGTCTGCGGCGACCGCGACCGCGGCGGCTGGTGGGGCAAGGGTCGGCCGGCCGGCTGGAGCGACGTCATCGAGACGGCACGCGTGGTGGCCGACGCCTTCGGCCTGGAGCTCACGGTCCGGTCGGCTTCCCTGGCGCCGTGGCACCCCGGCCGGTGTGCCGAGCTGCTGCTGGGCGAGTTCTCCATCGGTCACGCGGGCGAGCTGCACCCGACCGTGTGCCGGGCCTACGGCGTACCCCCGCGGACCTCGGTGGCCGAGGTCGACCTGGACGCCCTGCTGTCCCGTGCCGTCGCAGTCCCGGCCGCTCCCGACTTCTCGACCTACCCGGTCGCCAAGGAGGACGTCGCCCTGATCGTTCCCGTCGACCTGCCGGCCGAGGAGCTCGCGGCCACGCTGCGTAAGGGGGCAGGTCCGCTGTGCGAGTCCGTGCGCCTCTTCGACGTCTACACCGGCGAGCAGGTCGGCGAGCAGGTCGGCGAGGGCCACAAGTCGCTGGCCTTCGCCCTTCGCTTCCGTGCTCCCGACCGCACGCTCACCGAGAAGGAGACCGCCGCCGCCCGCGCAGCCGCGGTGAGGCTCGCGGAGCAGCGGCACGGAGCCCAGCAGCGCACCTGACCCGCCCCGACGTCATCCGAGCCGGTGGTCAATCGCGACCGGGACGGATGACCTCCGGTTGGCCCACGCCATTTGAACATGTTCAAATGGCGTCCTACAGTCAGTGCATGCGCATGGTCATCCCCGGTGGAACCGGTCAGGTCGGAGGCGTCCTGCGCCGCGCCCTGGCCGCACAGGGCCACGAGGTCGTCGTCCTCAGCAGGCGAGCGGAGCGGCTGGAGCCGGGTGTGCGGCACCACGGCTGGGACGGGCGCACACTGGGGGACTGGGCGAGCGAGATCGACGGCGCCGACGCGGTCGTCAACCTCGCCGGGCGCAGCGTCAGCTGCCGCTACACCGACGAGCACCTGAGGCAGATGATGGACTCGCGCGTGGACTCCACGCGCGTGGTGGGCGAGGCCATCGCCGCGGCCACACGGCCACCGAGGATCTGGCTGCAGATGAGCACCGCGACGATCTACGCCGACCGGCGCGACCGGCCCAACGACGAGGCCACCGGGATCATCGGCGGCGACGAGCCGCACGTGCCGCTCTCCTGGGAGTACAGCGTTCGGATCGCGCGACGCTGGGAGGCGGCCCAGATGGAGGCCGACCTCCCCGACACCCGTCGGGTGGCCCTGCGCACGGCCCTGGTGATGGGCCCGGAGCAGGGTGGGATCTTCGACGCGCTCCTGATGCTGGCGCGTCTCGGGGTCGGCGGGTCCGTCGACCGTGGTGGGCAGTACGTCTCCTGGATCCATGCCGACGACTTCGTCCGCGCCGTCGGGTTCCTCCTCGAGCACGACCTCGAGGGCCCGGTCAACCTCGCCGCGCCGGACCCGCTGCCCCAGGCCGAGCTGATGCGCTCGGTGCGTCGCTCCTGGGGGCGCCGCCCCGGGCTGCCGGCCACCAGGCGCATGGCCGGGCTCGGAGCCTGGTTGCTGCGCAGCGACCCCGAGCTGCTGCTCAAGAGTCGCTACGTCGTCCCGGGCCGCCTGCTCGAGGCCGGCTTCACCTTCGAGCACCCCGACTGGGAGGGAGCGGCCGACGACCTCGTACGCCGCGCCCGCGTGCGGCCGGGTGGAACCGCCCTCGGGGCCACCGTGCGCCAGCTGGTCAGCTCCTGAGGCGGGTGGCCGCCGGAGGAGGGTCGTGGCAGCATCGCGACTGACCGAGAACGTCACACCAGCGAGGAGCGCGTCATGATCTTCATCTGCGTCAAGTGGAAGGTGAAGCCGGAGTACGCCGACCAGTGGGTCGAGCTGACGAAGGAGTTCACCGAGGCCACCCGGGCCGAGGAGGGCAACCTGTTCTTCGAGTGGTCGCGCAGCGTCGACGACCCGAACCGGTACGTCCTCATCGAGGCCTTCCAGGACGACGCCGCCGAGGCCCACGTGACGAGCGACCACTTCAAGAAGGCGCAGGTCGACCTGCCGTCGTACGTCCAGGAGACGCCGCTGGTGCGCAACGTGCTGATGGAGGGTGACCACTGGGACGAGCTGGGAGAGTTCCGGATCGGCTGACCCGCGTCCGGGGACGGTGCCGTTTCGACGGACCATGCAGACATCTGTATAGTCATGCATATGTCCACCACACGTGTTGCCGTCGCCGGAGCGAGCGGATATGCGGGCGGCGAAGTCCTCCGCCTCCTGCTCGCCCACCCGGACGTCGAGATCGGTGCCCTGACAGGCGGTTCGAACGCCGGCGAGCGCCTCGGCGTGCTCCAGCCACACCTGGTGCCGTTGGCCGACCGGGTGCTGGAGGAGACCACGGTCGAGATCCTGTCCGGCCACGACGTCGTCTTCCTCGCCCTGCCCCACGGCCAGTCCGGCGCGGTGGCCGCGCAGTTCGGTGACGACGTCGTGGTGATCGACTGCGGTGCCGACTTCCGGCTCACCGACCCGGCCGTGTGGGAGCAGTTCTACGGCTCGCAGCACGCGGGCTCCTGGCCCTACGGCCTGCCCGAGCTCCCCGGTCAGCGT
Source organism: Marmoricola sp. (assembly GCA_046595715.1). Taxonomy (GTDB): domain Bacteria; phylum Actinomycetota; class Actinomycetes; order Propionibacteriales; family Nocardioidaceae; genus Marmoricola. The sequence goes on along the minus strand of JBKJON010000412.1, from coordinate 2,139 downwards.
GCGCTCCTCGAAGGCGCCCGTCGGATCGCCGTCCCCGGCTGCTACCCGACCGTCTCGACGCTCGTCCTGGCCCCGGCGGTCGCGGCGGGGCTGGTGCACGCCGACGACCTCGTGGTGGTCGCGGTCTCCGGCACCAGCGGCGCGGGCAAGGCCCCCAAGACGAACCTGCTCGGTAGCGAGGTGATGGGCTCGGCGGTCGCCTACGGCGTAGGCGGGGTCCACCGGCACACGCCCGAGATCCTGCAGAACCTCGGCGGCCTCACCGACGACGAGGTCAAGGTCAGCTTCACCCCCGTCCTGGTCCCGATGCCGCGCGGCATCCTGGCCACGGCGAGCGCCTCGGTGAAGGACGGCGTGGGTGCCGAGGACCTGCGTGCAAGCTATGAGAAGGCCTACGCCGACGAGCCCTTCATCCACCTGCTCCCCGAGGGACTGTGGCCCGCGACGAAGTCGGTGACCGGCTCCAACAGCGTCCACCTCCAGATGACCCTCGACGAGGCCGCCGGCCGCATGGTCGCGGTCGGGGCCGTCGACAACCTGGCCAAGGGCACCGGGGGAGCGGCCGTGCAGTGCATGAACCTCGCGCTCGGGATCCCCGAGCAGACCGGCCTCTCGACCGTCGGGCTGGCGCCGTGAGTGAGCCGCGGGACGCAGCACGCGACGAGCTCGTGACCGAGGACGACATCGCCCAGACCTTCACCCTCGAGCAGTTCCCGGAGAAGCTCGCCGTGGTCCGCCTCGGTCCTGGCGCCGAGGTCCCGAGCTGGGCGGAGTCGTCGTCGTTGTTCTCCGTCACGGCGACGGCGCTGGAGACCAGCGTCGTGTGCGCCATGCGCAGCGTGCCGAAGAAGGCCAAGCAGGCCGGCCCGTTCATCGCCTTCGCCGTCAAGGGGCCCCTCGACTTCGCCCTGACGGGTGTGCTGGCCACGTTGCTGCAGCCGATCGCGATCGCCGAGATCAGCGTCTTCACCCTCTCGACCTTCGACACCGACTGGATCCTGGTGCCGATCAACGACGCGGAGCGGGCGGCCGAGGAGTGGCGACGATCCGGCCACGAGGTCGCCCTCGCCGTCCCCGTCACCCAGCAGCAGAAACGCCAGGAGAGTCACAAGAGATGACCTACACCCCAACAAGCTGCTCGCTGCGCTCCCAGTTCGCTGGGGACCCCGCATGAGCATCACCCACCCAGCCGGCTTCACCGCCGCCGGCGTCTCCGCCGGCCTGAAGAACAACAGCGCCGGCAAGGCCGTGCCACCCAGGGACATGGCCCTCGTGGTCAACACGGGCCCCCACCACGACTCCGCATCGGTCTTCACCGCCAACCGGTGCAAGGCCAACCCGATCCTGTGGAGCCAAGAGGTCGTCAAGGACGGCACGGTGCGCGCTGTCGTGCTCAACTCCGGCGGCGCCAACTGCTACACCGGGGCCGAAGGCTTCCAGACCACGCACGCGGTCGCCGAGCGGGTGGCCGACGGTCTCGGTATCGGTGCGCTCGACGTGGTCGTCTGCTCGACCGGGCTGATCGGCCTGACCAACCCGCGCGAGAACCTGCTCAGGGGCGTCGACGCCCTCGTCGCTGTCCTGAGCGCCGATTCAGGGCCCGACGCCGCCGAGGCCATCATGACCACCGACCACGTGCGCAAGCAGGTCGTCGTCGAGGGCAACGGCTGGTCCATCGGCGGCATGGCCAAGGGCGCCGGCATGCTGGCGCCGCAGCTGGCGACCATGCTCGTCGTACTCACGACCGACGCAGTGGTCCCCGCCGGCGAGCTCGACACCGCCCTGCGTGCCGCCACCGCGGTCAGCTTCGACCGGCTCGACTCCGACGGCTGCATGTCGACCAACGACACCGTCACCGTCCTGGCCAGCGGAGCCAGTGGCATCACCCCGGCGCTGCCCGACTTCACCAGCGCCCTCACCCAGATGTGCACCGACCTCGCGATGCAGCTCCTGCGCGACGCCGAGGGTGCCGACCACCAGATCGCGATCACCACGGTCAACGCCTCCAGCGAGGACGACGCCGTCGAGGTCGGTCGGAGCGTGGCGCGCAGCAACCTCTTCAAGGCCGCGGTCTTCGGCAAGGACCCCAACTGGGGTCGCGTCCTGGCCTCCATGGGCACGACCCAGGCGGTCTTCGAC
>JBKJON010000398.1:0-5317 GCA_046595715.1 Marmoricola sp. | reverse complement strand
CGTCGAACATCCGCCCCAGCACGCGGGCTGAGTCCTTGGCGGACTCCTTGTGGCCCATGTGTGAGCCGGACGGGTCGAGGTAGGTGACGTGGGCGCCCTGGTGGTGAGCGGCGACCTCGAACGCGCAGCGGGTACGGGTGGAGGCCTTCTCGAAGATGACCGCGACGTTCGCCTCGCTCAGCTGCTTGGCGCGTTCGGACCGGGTGTAGAGCTCCACCTTGAGGTGTTCGGCGAGCGCGAGGAGAGACAGCCACTCCTCAGGGGTGAAGTCGAGCTCCTTGACGAAGCTGCGGCCCAACAGGTCGGTCGTGACAGTCATCAGTGTGCCGCTTCTCTCTCGATGGGACAGGTCATGCACCGCGGGCCGCCACGGCCGCGTCCGAGCTCGTTGCCGACGACGGGGATGATCTCGATGCCCTCGTCGGTGAGGTAGCGGTTGGTGGTGGTGTTGCGCTCGTAGCCCAGGATCACACCGGGGGAGACGGCCAGGAAGTTGTTGCCGTCGTCCCACTGCTCACGTTGGGCGCCCATCTTGTCGATCGGCGTACGCAGCACACGGACCTTGTCCAGTCCGAGCGCGTCGGCCACGGCCGGGAACAGGTCCTTGTTCTCCTGGAGGTTGAAGTCGCCGCCGGTGCCCTTCGCGCTGAGGGTGAAGGACCGCAGCTCGTGGGGCAGGTAGGGGAAGACGCTGAACGCGTCCCGGTCGATCATCGTCATGGCGGTGTCGAGGTGCATGAAGGCGCGCTCGCGGGGCAGCTCCACGGCGATGACGGTGTCGACCGTCCCGACGGAGAACAGGGTCCGGGCCAGCGTCTCGACTCCCTGCGGGGTCGAGCGTTCGCCCATGCCGATCATGACGGCGCGGTTGCCGATGACGGTGACGTCACCGCCCTCGATGGTGGCGGGTTCATGGGAGAGCGAGTCGTTGCCGTACAGATAGCTGAACTCGGCGTCGCGGAACATCGGGTGGAAGTTGTAGATGACGCGGGAGTTGATGGTCTCCCGCTTTCGCGCCGGCTTGGCCATCGGGTTGATGGACAGTCCGTTGTAGACCCAGGCTGCGTTGTCACGCTGGAACAGGTGGTTGGGCAGGGGGGCCAGCAGGAAGTCGTCGTCACGCAGGTAGTCCATCAGCAGGCTCGGTTCGTGCAGGCGCTCGCTCACGTCGGACTTCAGGACGCCACCGATGAGAAGGTCGGCGAGAAGGTGTCCCGGAGTCGAGGCGACCAGGTCGTCGAGGGGCTTGTCCAGGGCCGGGCCGAAGCGGGTCGCCGTGGTGAGCCGGTCCTGGAGGAACTCCCTGGCGCCGGGCTCGTCGAGCGCCTCGGCGAGAAGCGTGGCGAAGTGGTGCACGACCACCCCGCGCGCCTCGAGCTGCGAGACGAAGGTGTCGTGCTCCTCCCGCGCCCGGTGAGCCCACATCACGTCGTCGAACAGCAGCTCGTCGACGTTGGCGGGGGTGAGGCGGGCGAGCTCGATACCGGGCCGGTGCACGATGGCCTGCTTGAGCTGGCCTACTTCGGAGTCAACATGGAACGTCATGGGATCTGCTCTCTGCTTGGAGACTGGCACGGAAGCGGGGTCGATGCGGGTGGGTCATGGCTCCTCCTCGCCTCTGCTGTCCATCGCACAGGAGCAGGAGACCTCTCGGTACGGCCGAAAGGCCCGAGGTCGTGCCGAAGGTCCCAAGGGCCCGCACCGGAGCCACGCGGAAGGGCCCAGGGATTGTGTGACCAAGTGCCCTGTTCCCGCCCGGAGTGGTCAGGTCGACTGGACCCCTGGGCTGACCCGCCCGGTGTTAGCGAGGAGTCCAGACCGTGGCTGTGCCTATCCGATCGATCCCGACCCGACCATCGGACCTGCCCGACGCTTGTGTGCTCATTGGTTCCGGGACCACGGTCCCTCTGACATGGTGGGAGTGCGACCTGCGGGTTCCTCCCGGGCAGGTGGCGTGATGAAGAAGCAGGCCCAAGTGATGACCCAGCGCGAGCAGACGCGCGAGCAAGCGGCCGTTGGCCGCGCCCCCATGGTCATGCTGGTGATGGCGACCATCGGGTTCGCCCTGAACTTCTGGGCCTGGGCACTCATCAGCCCGCTGGGACCGTTGTTCCGTGACAACGGCGCGTTGGGCACTCTCTCGGAGCCCGATGTCGCGCTGCTGGTGGCGGTCCCGGTCGTCGTGGGTTCCGTGGGCCGGATCGCGGTCGGCGCCCTCACCGACACGTTCGGTGGGCGGGTCATGTTCCCGATCGTGTCCGGCGTGACCATCATCCCGATCCTGTTCATCGCCTTCTTCGCCCTGGACTCCTACGCCCTCCTCCTGGTCGGCGGCTTCTTCCTGGGAATCGCCGGCACGGCCTTCGCCGTGGGTGTGCCGTTCGTGAACTCCTGGTTCCCCCCGGAACGACGTGGGCTGGCGGTCGGCGTCTTCGGCGCCGGGATGGGCGGCACCGCGATCAGCGCGCTCACCACCGTGAAGCTCTTCAACAACGTGGGCTCGCGGGCGCCGTTCCTGATCACGGCGGCGGTGCTGGGGGTGTACTCCGTGGCCGCCTGGCTGGTCCTGCGCGACGCCCCGGGCCGCACCGCGCCCACCACCTCGCTGGCGAGTCGGCTCTCGGCCAACGCGAGGCTCCCGATCGCCTGGCAGGCCAGCCTGCTCTACGCCGTTGCTTTCGGTGGCTACGTGGCCTTCTCGGTCTACCTCCCGGCCTACCTCAAGACCGCCTACGAGCTGAGTCCCGCCGATGCCGCGAACCGGATGGCAGGCTTCGTGGTCGTCGCCGTGCTCATGCGACCCGTCGGCGGGTGGCTCTCCGACAAGTTCGGTGCCGTGCCGGTGCTGGCGACCGGGTATGCCGTCGTGGTCGTCGGGGCGGGGGTCGCCGCCACCAACCCGTTGTTGGCGCCGACCGGTGCGGTGGCGTTCCTGGGCATGGCGGCGGCTCTGGGGTCGGGGAGCGGAGCGACCTTCGCCCTGATCTCCAAGGTGACCGAGCCTGCCCGGGTCGGTGGCGTCACCGGCCTGGTGGGCGCCGCCGGCGGGCTCGGAGGCTTCGTGCCGCCGCTGATCATGGGCTTCGTCTACGGCCGCACCGACTCCTACGCCATCGGGTTGTGGTTGCTCGCGATCACGGCGGCCCTCACGCTCGTGCTGACTCTGACCATCGTCCGTCGTACGGCTGAGGGACTGGAAGCGCCTTGACCCGGGACCGCGAGATCGGGATGGACGGAGCGCTCGAGGACGCGTTGGTGCGCAGCCGACGTTTCTTCACGAAGGGAAAGGTCTCAGCCGACCTGCGGACCCTGACCAAGGTCGGCGGCCGGTCGGCCGACGACTTCTACCGCGACCGGTGGAGCCACGACAAGGTGGTGCGTTCCACCCACGGGGTCAACTGCACCGGATCCTGTTCGTGGAAGGTCTACGTCAAGGACGGGATCATCACGTGGGAGACCCAGCAGACCGACTATCCGTCGGTCGGGCCGGACTCCCCGGAGTACGAGCCCCGGGGCTGCCCGCGGGGAGCAGCGTTCTCCTGGTACACCTACTCGCCGACCCGGGTCAGGTATCCCTACGTGCGCGGCATCCTGCTCCAGATGTTCCGGGAGGCCAAGGCCCAGCACGAGGGCGACCCGGTCAAGGCCTGGGCGCACATCGTGGAGAATCCCCAGCGCGCCAAGGCCTACAAGGCCGCCAGGGGCAAGGGCGGGTTGGTCCGCGCGACCTGGGAGGAGGCCACCGAGATCGTGGCGGCCGCCCACGTGCACACGATCAAGGAGTACGGCCCGGACCGGGTGGCCGGGTTCTCGCCCATCCCCGCGATGTCGATGGTCTCGCACGCCTCCGGCGCACGTTTCGTGAACCTCATCGGTGGATCGATGCTGAGCTTCTACGACTGGTACGCCGACCTCCCGGTCGCCTCGCCGCAGGTCTTCGGTGACCAGACCGACGTGCCGGAGTCCGGTGACTGGTGGAACGCCGGCTACCTGATCATGTGGGGTTCGAACCTGCCGGTCACCCGCACCCCGGACGCACACTGGATGACCGAGGCCCGGTACCGCGGGCAGAAGGTGATCGCAGTAGCGCCCGACTATGCCGACAACGTGAAGTTCGCCGACGAGTGGCTGCCCGCGAAGCCAGGCACCGACGCAGCGCTCGCGATGGCCATGGGGCACGTCGTGCTCAAGGAGTTCTTCGTCGACCGGACCACGCCGTACTTCACGCAGTACGTGAAGAGCTACACCGACCTGCCCCACCTCGTGCGTCTCGATCCTGCGGGCGAGGACGAGTTCACGGCCGGCAAGTTCCTCACCGCCTCGGACCTGGCCGGACACGAGGACGACGAGAACGCCGCCTTCAAGACCGTCCTGCTCGACGCCACCACTGGCGAGCCGGTCGTCCCCAACGGGTCGCTCGGACACCGCTACGGCGAGGCCGGTGTCGGAAAGTGGAACCTCGAGCTCGGCGACACCGACCCGGCGCTGTCCCTGCTGGACACGGCTGAGGGCAGCGTCCTGGTCCGGATGCCGCGCTTCGACACCGCCGACGGTGCGGCCGCCGATCTGCCGCGGGGAGTGCCCGTGCGCCGGGTCGGTGGGCATCTGGTCACGACCGTCTTCGACCTGCTTCTCGCTCAGTACGGCGTCGGGCGGGAGCTGAACGGTCAGAGCCTTCCTGGGCAGTGGCCCACCGGGCCCGACCAGGGGTACGACGACGCGACTGCGCCGTACACCCCAGCCTGGCAGGAGGCGATCACGGGCGTGCCCGCCTCGACCGCCGCCCGGATCGGCCGGGAGTTCGCGGCGAACGCCGAGGAGTCCAAGGGGCGCTCGATGATCGTGATGGGGGCCGGCACCAACCACTGGTTCCACTCCGACACGATCTACCGGGCCTTCCTGACGCTGACGAACCTGACCGGCTGCCAGGGCGTCAACGGCGGTGGCTGGGCGCACTACGTGGGGCAGGAGAAGGTCCGGCCGATCACCGGCTACACGCAGATCGCCAACGCGCTGGACTGGAACCGGCCGCCGCGCAACATGATCCAGACCGCCTACTGGTACCTGCACACGAACCAGTTCCGCTACGACCAGTTCGGCGCCGACACCCTCTCTGCACATCGACATGGAGAGGGGGCCGGCAAGGGGCTGTTCACCGGCAGGTCGACGGCCGACGTGATCGCGCAGAGCGCCCGGATGGGCTGGATGCCGTCCTACCCGACCTTCGACCGCAACCCGCTCGACCTCAGCGACGACGCCGCGGCGGCCGGCAAGGCGGTGGGGGAGTACGTCGTCGACCAGCTGAAGTCGGGTGACC
>JBKJON010000108.1:0-3639 GCA_046595715.1 Marmoricola sp. | reverse complement strand
GGTGTCGTGCAGCAGGGAGGCGACCAGGGTGGGCTCGGTCATGCCGATGCCGGCCAGGATCGTGGTCACCGCGAGCGGGTGGGTGATGTAGGGATCGCCGCTCTTGCGCATCTGGGTGCCGTGCATCCGCTCGGCGATGGTGTAGGCGCGTTCGATCAGGGCGAGGTCGGCTTTGGGGTGGTTGGCCCGCACCGTGCGGAAGAGCGGCTCCAGCACCGGGTTGCCGACCTGGCGGCTGGTGCCGATACGGGCAAGGCGGGCGCGCACGCCACGTCCGGTGAGCGTGGGCGCCTTCTCCGGCACGTGCTCGGGCACCTTCGCAGGGGCCTCCGTCGCGGCCGTCCGGGGCAGCGCCGCCGGCTCCGGGGCAGCATCAGCCACGGGGTCGGTCACCACACGATCCTCTGCCATGGCCCTCCCCTCGGCGCAGTCGCCACAACTCTCGCCAGTCTAGGGCGTGCCCGAAGAGAGTTGACTGCTAAACCGTGTGCAGCACCGTCAGGGGGATCTCGCCGACGGTCGCGCGGCCGGGCAGGAAGCTCAGCTCCATCATCACGGCAAGACCGTGCACCACGGCCCCGGGCCTCTCGATCAACCTCGCGGTGGCGCGGGCGGTTCCCCCGGTGGCGAGCACGTCGTCGACGACGAGCACCCGCTCCCCCGCCACCAGCGCGTCGGTGTGCATCTCGAGGGTCTCCTCGCCGTACTCCAGCGCATAGCTGACCGCGTCGGTCTTCCAGGGCAGCTTGCCGGGCTTGCGCACGGGCACGAAGCCGACGCCGAGGGCCAGGGCGACCGGGGCTGCGAGGATGAAGCCGCGGGCCTCCATGCCCACCACCTTGTCCACCACGACGTGGCCCAGCTCGTCACGCCCGGCGGCGGCCAGCGCGGCCACCACCGCGGTGAACGCGGCACAGTCGTCGAGCAGGGGCGTGATGTCCTTGAAGGTCACCCCGGGTTTGGGGAAGTCCGAGATGTCACGGATGAGCGACCCGATCAGGTCGCTCAACGTGTCCGCGTCGCTCAATGCGGCCTCACTTGCCGCGCTTGGAGCGAGGCTCGCGCTTGGGCTGGCTGCGCTTCGAGGCGCGCGACTCACTCACCGGGGCCCTGGACTCGGGTACGACGCGGCCGGACCCCGAGGCCTCGGGACGCCGGGGAGGCGCGGTGACCGGCTGCGACCGCTCGTCCTCGGTGAGCTCCTCGGGATCTTCACCGTCGGGGCTCTCACGCATCGGCAGGTCGTCGGTGAAGACCGGCACCTCGGCGTAGCGGTCGACGTCACGACGCGACCGGGCCCTCGCCCTGGCGTCCTGGTCGGTGATGTCCTTCTCGCGGGACTTCAGCTGTACGGCGAGCGGCGTGGCGATGAAGATCGAGGAGTAGGCACCGGCAGCCATGCCCACGAAGAGCGACAGCGCCAGGTCCTTGAGCGCCCCGGAGCCGAGGGTGGCGACACCGACGTAGAGCAGGGCGCCGACGGGCAGCAGAGCGACGATCGAGGTGTTGATCGACCGCACCAGCGTCTGGTTGACCGCGAGGTTGGCCAGCTCGGCGTAGGTCCTTCTGCCCTTCTTGAGGTTGCGGGTGTTCTCGCGCACCTTGTCGAACACGACGACGGTGTCGTAGAGCGAGAACCCGAGGATCGTCAGCAGTCCCGTGACCGTGGCCGGGGTGACGTCGAACCCCGACAGCGAGTAGACGCCGACGGTGATGACGATGTCGTGGGCCAGGGCCACGATCGCGGCGACCGACATCTTCCACTCGCGGAAGTAGGCCCAGATGAAAAGCACCACGAGGATGAGGAACACGCCGAGGCCGGTCAGGGCCCGCTTCGCGACCTGTTCACCCCAGCTCGCTCCCACGTCCTGGGTGGAGATGTCCCTGTCTGCGTTGACGTTCACCGCGGCGGCGATGGCGTCGGTGACCTGCACCGCCTGGTCGTTGCTGAGCTCCGCTGTCTGCACCCGGATCGACTGGCCCGAGGTGTTCACGATGGGCGAGGATGCGGCGGCGAGCCCGGTGTCCGCCACAGCGGTCCGGATCTTGTCGACGTTGTCCTGGGTGACCTGGTTGGCGGGCAGGCTGACCTGGTACTCGACACCGCCCTTGAACTCGATGCCGAAGTTCAGCCCCTTGGTCATCAGCCCGGCCACCGCCAGAAGCACGATGACGCCGGAGATGGCGTACCAGAGGTACTTGCGACCGACGAAGTCGATCGAGACGTCACCCTCGTAGAGCGCGTTGCCCAGCCTGCTGATCTTGCCCATCAGGCCCTCCCTCCGGCCAGCCGCGTCCGTTCGGGCTGGTCATCGATGCCGAGCGTCGCGCGGGACAGTCCCGAGAAACGGGCCCCGCCGTTGAAGAACCTACGGCGTGCGAGCAGCGTCATCATGGGTTTGGTGAACCAGAAGAAGACCGCCACGTCGATCAGCGTGCTGACGCCGAGAGTGAAGGCGAACCCGCGGACGACGCCGATGGCGAAGATGTAGAGCACGACTGCGGCGAGGATGGACACGGCGTCCGCGGCCAGGCAGGTGTTCCTGGCGCGCGCCCACCCGGTCTCCACCGCTACCCGCATGGACTTCCCGTCGCGCATCTCATCTCGTATTCGTTCGAAGTAGACGATGAACGAGTCGGCCGTGATGCCGACCGCCACGATCAGTCCGGCGATGCCAGGCAGGGTCAGGGTGAAACCGGCAGCCCTGGCCAGCACCAGGACCGCGCCGTAGGTGATGATCCCCGCGACCAGCAGCGACGCAATCACCACCAGTCCGAGACCGCGGTAGTAGACCAGGCAGTAGAGCATCACGATCAGGAGGCCGATCACGCCGGCGTAGATGCCCGCGGAGAGCTGGTTGCCCGCCAGGGAGGGACCGATGGTCTCGGTCGTGGTGTCGAACTTCAGCGGCAGCGCGCCGTACTTGAGGGAGTTCGACAAAGAACGCGCCTCGGACTCCGTGAAGGAACCGGTGATCTGCGCGTTGCCGTCGAGGATCGGCTCGTTGACGCCTGCGTAGGAGACAACGGCGCTGTCGAGCACGATGGCGAAGGTGCCGCCGTTGGTGTTCAGGGCGGTGCTGGTGTCGGCGAACACCGTGCGGGCCTCACCCTTGAAGGCCAGGTTGACGGCGTACGCCGTGCCGTTCTGCGGGATGCCGTAGGAGGCCGACTTCAGCTCGGTGCCCTCGATGACCGCGGCGGACAGCAAGAACTTCTGCCCCTTGTCGTCACAGGCGAGCAACGGCTCGTTGGCGTTGTCCGCGGACGGTGCCGCGGCCTCGTTCTTGCCGGGACAGGTGAATTGCGAGAACTTCTGCAGCCACTGGCTCCCCGGGTTCTGGGACCACGCCAGCGGATCGTCGACCGCAGCGCCCTTGGCGGTGAGCTGGGGCTGCTGCTGGGTCGGCGCCGGTGCGCTCGACGTCGGGGCCGACGGCGCTGCGGGTGTCGGGCTGGGATCGGCGAACGGCACCGGGCGCGGGTTCGGCGTGGCGCTGGCCTTGCCGACCTCAGGGGTCTTCTTCGACTTCGCCTTGCCGGACGGGCTGGCCGAGGGGCTGGCCGACGGGTTGGGCGAGGGGGAGCCGCTGGGGTTGGCCGCCGGGACACCCGGCTGGGGGGAACCGGCCACCAGGC
>JBKJON010000051.1:0-2670 GCA_046595715.1 Marmoricola sp. | reverse complement strand
CGCTCCCCGATGGCTGGGGAGCGGCAGATGTTGCCCAGGCACACGAAGGCGATGCGGTACGGCGTGCCACTCGGCTCAGGTAGTGCCACGGGTCAGCGCGTCCGGGGACGGCTGCGGGGACGGGGGAGGACCGACTCGAGGACGATCGAGGCCAGCGAGATGACGATCGAGCCGAAGAGGGCCACCCAGAATCCGTCGACGTTGAAGCCCAGGTCGAGGCTGTCGGAGATCGCGCTGGTCAGCATCAGCATGAAGGCGTTGATCACCAGCAGCATCAGCCCCAGGGTCAGGATGATGAGCGGCAGCGACAGCAGGCGCACGAGCGGCCGGACGAAGGAGGTGATCAGGCCGAAGATGGCGCCGACGACCACCAGCTTCACGAACTTGTCGGTGTCGGTGCCACCGGTGAGGGTGATGCCGTCGAAGAGCCAGACGGCCGCTCCCAGCGCGAGGGCGTTGACGATGAGCCAGGTCAGGATCCGCATGCGGTCAGCGTAGTGGCCCGGCTGACCGCACCCCCGGGCTGCTCGGGCTGCCCACGAGTGCGCCCCTTCCGGTCGCGTCACCCTGGCGTGAGCGCCGCTCTCGCCCGCCGACCGGGGAAAGCCGGGTCGTAGGGTCGACCGGTGAGCACTCAGATCCCCCCGCGCCCGCGGGACACCGTCGCTGCCATCCCCACGTACGTCGCCGGCAAGCCGCCCGCCCCGCGGCCCGGTCAGCACGTCTACAAGCTGTCCTCCAACGAGAACCCCTACCCGCCGCTGCCCGGCGTGGTCGAGGCGGCGGAGGCGGCCGTGGCGGTGATGAACCGCTACCCCGACATGGGCAACAACGCCCTGTACGACGCCCTGGCCGACCGCCTCGGCGTACCCCGGGAGCAGCTGGCTGCGGGCACCGGCTCGGTGGCGGTGCTCTACCACCTGCTGCAGGCGTTCTGCGATCCCGGCGACGAGGTCGTCTACGCCTGGCGTTCCTTCGAGGCCTACCCGATCGCAGTGTCCGCCACCGGTGCGGTGTCGGTCCGGGTGTCGGTCGACGCGGACGGCCGCCACGACCTCGACGCGATGGCGGCGGCCGTCACCGAGCGCACGAAGGTCGTCGTCGTCTGTACGCCGAACAACCCGACCGGCCCGTCGGTGACCGACGCCGAGCTGCGGGCGTTCGTGGCAAAGGTGCCCGAGCAGGTGCTGGTCGTGGTCGACGAGGCCTACCGCGAGTTCGTGCGCGCCGAGGACCCGATCGACGCTCTGGCGCTGCAGGCGACCCACGCGAACGTGGCCGCGATGCGCACCTTCGCCAAGGCCTACGGGCTGGCCGGCCTCCGGGTCGGCTACCTCGTCGCGCACGAGGACGTGGCCGCCGCGGTGCGCGCCACCGCACTCCCGTTCGGGGTCTCGACGATCGCCCAGGCCGCCGCGGTCGCCAGTCTCGCCGCGGAGCCGGAGCTGATGGAGCGGGTCGAGGGAATCGTCGGCGAGCGTGACCGGGTGGTGGCCGGGCTCACGGGGCAGGGCTGGAGCTTCCCGGACCCGCAGGGCAACTTCGTGTGGCTGCCGGTGGGGGACCGGGTGGCGGAGTTCGTGGCCGCGGCCGAGCAGGCCGGCATCACGGTGCGACCGTTCGCCGGTGAGGGGGTGCGGATCAGCATCGGGGAGCCGGCCGCCAACGACGTGCTGCTCGCCGTGACCGGAGACTGGCCGCACGCCCGGTGACGAGTCTCACCACCTCCCGAAGTGGTTGAAAGTAGAACTATTGGGCATACTGAACCCATGGCACCTGAACGGAACTCGACCTACGTGGAGCAGGGCAAGTCCTTCGACCGGGACATGAACTACCTCTCCGACCGGATCATGCGTGACAGCGCGGAGTGGCCGGTCGAGCCGGGGCGCTACCGCCTGGTTGCAGCCAAGGCGTGCCCGTGGGCCAACCGGACGATCATCGTGCGCCACCTGCTCGGGCTCGAGGACGTCATCTCGATGGGCCTCGCCGGTCCGGTGCACGACAAGGACAGCTGGACCTTCGACCTCGACCCCGGTGGCGTCGACCCGGTGCTGGGCATCCACCGGTTGCAGCAGGCGTTCTTCCAGCGCGACCCCGACTACTCGCGAGGCATCACGGTCCCCGCGATGGTCGACATCCCCACCGGTCAGGTCGTGACCAACGACTTCCCCTCGATCACCCACGACCTCTTCTTCGAGTGGCGCGAGCACCACCGCCCCGACGCTCCGGACCTCTGGCCCGAGGACGTCCGCGACGAGATGGAGTCGGTGATGAAGCGTGTGTTCACCGAGGTGAACAACGGTGTCTACCGGTGCGGCTTCGCCGGCTCCCAGGACGCCTACGACGACGCCTACGACCGGCTCTGGACGGCCCTGGACTGGCTCGAGGAGCGGTTGGCCGACCGGCGCTACCTGATGGGAGGTGCGATCACCGAGGCCGACGTACGCCTCTTCACGACGCTGGCGCGCTTCGACGCGGTGTATCACGGCCACTTCAAGTGCAACCGCAACAAGCTCATCGAGATGCCGAACCTCTGGGCCTACGCCCGCGACCTGTTCCAGACCCCCGGCTTCGGGGACACCATCGACTTCGACCAGGTCAAGCGGCACTACTACGCTTTGCACACCGACGTGAACCCCTCGGGGATCGTGCCGAAGGGTCCGGAGCGGG
>JBKJON010000023.1:0-9513 GCA_046595715.1 Marmoricola sp. | reverse complement strand
CATCGAGGTCCCGGCCGGTGACGCCTTCGCGTGGGATGCCACCTCGACGTACGTCCGCAAGCCGCCGTACTTCGACGGCATGCCGCAGGAGCCGGAGCCGGTCGAGGACATCGAGGGCGCCCGGGTGCTGCTCAAGCTGGGCGACTCCGTCACCACCGACCACATCAGCCCGGCCGGCGCGATCAAGAAGGACAGCCCGGCGGGCAAGTACCTCGCCGAGCACCACGTCGGACAGCGCGACTTCAACTCCTACGGCTCGCGCCGCGGCAACCACGAGGTGATGATCCGCGGCACCTTCGCCAACATCCGGCTGCGCAACCAGCTCGCCCCCGGCACCGAGGGTGGCTTCACCCGAGACTTCACCGCCGACGGCGAGGTGACCTCGGTGTTCGAGGCCAGCGAGCACTACATCGCCAACGGCACGCCGCTGGTGGTGCTCGCGGGCAAGGAGTACGGCTCCGGCTCGTCACGCGACTGGGCCGCCAAGGGCACGGCGCTGCTCGGCGTGAAGGCCGTCATCGCCGAGTCCTACGAGCGCATCCACCGCTCGAACCTGATCGGGATGGGCGTGCTGCCGCTGCAGTACCCCGAGGGTGAGAGCGCCGAGTCGCTCGGCCTGACCGGCGAGGAGGAGTTCTCCTTCAGCGGTGTCACCGAGCTCAACGAGGGCCGGATCCCCCGGACCGTCAAGGTCACGGCCACCACCTCCGGTGGGGAGAGCGTCGAGTTCGACGCCAAAGTGCGCATCGACACCCCCGGTGAGTCGAAGTACTACCGCAACGGCGGCATCATGCAGTACGTCCTGCGGAGCCTGCTCAACAGCTGACAGACCCCCGAACGACGCGGACGTCATACCTCCCGGCAGCAGGAACAGCCAGGAGGTATGACGTCCGGTCAGTTCTGCGGGACGAGGGGCAGCAGCACGGTGACCGTGGTGCCGCGGCCGGGAGCCGACTCGACCGAGACGCTTCCGCCGTGCTGCGTGACGATCGCGTGCACGATGCTCAGGCCCAGGCCGGTGCCCTGGATGGCCCGCTCGGTGGCCGAGGACGTGCGGAAGAACCGGGTGAAGAGGTGCGCCTGGTCCTCGGCGGAGATGCCCATGCCGGTGTCCCGCACGGCGAGCGAGGCGCGCCCTGCCGACCGGGAGAGGGTCACCGTCACCTCGCCGCCGTCAGGGGTGAACTTGATCGCGTTGCTCAGCAGGTTCGTGACCACCTGCTCGAGACCCTGCGCGTCGCCCATCACCACGACGGGTCCGCCCGCCTCGACCAGCTCGAAGCCGAGCACCCGGGAGCGGCACAGCTCGGCGGCCACCTCACGGGCCTCGTGCAGCACGGCGCCCAGATCGACGTCCTCCTGCGCGAGCTCGAGATCGCCCGACTCCGCGCGTGACAGCGTCAGCAGGTCACCGACGAGCAGGCCCAACCGCGCGGTGTTGCGTCCGATCCGGAGAAGCGCGTCGACCTGCGCCTCGTTGAGCTCCCCGAGGGTGCCGTCGGCCAGCAGCTCGGCGTAGCCGGAGATGCTGGTGATCGGGGTGCGCAGCTCGTGGCTCACGTTGGAGACCAGCTCCTGCTTGACGTTGTCCACCTCCTCGAGCCGCAGCACGGAGGCCTGCTCCAGCTCGAGTGCTGCCATCAGCGCCTCCTGGGCACGCTGGCGCTCGGTGAAGTCCTCGCCGGCGCCGATGTAGCCGACGACGTCCCCCTCGGGCCCGGTGACCTCGCTCAGCGTCAGGGACGCCATCCGTGGGGTTCCGTCCTTGCGCATGAACTCCCAGTCGCGACTTTCTCCACGTCTCACCATCTCGAGCACGATGGCGACGTGATTGACGGGAACGCCGAAGTGCTGTGCCTGGCGCTCCAGCTCCGCCCGGCGGTGGAACATCACGGGGGTCTGGCCGAGCACCTCCTCGGGGGTGTAGCCGAGGGTCTCCTGGGCGCCGCTGTTGAAGTGCGTGATCCGGCCGGTCGAGTCGGTGGCGATGATCAGGGCGCCACTGACCGAGTCCAACAGCCGCTCCATGGTGGTGGCCGCACGGGTCGCCTGTCCCGTCATGGCGAACAGCTTCTCCACCGTCAGCGCGAGCGGCACGGTCAGGTAGCAGGCGGCGGCGATGAAGAGGTAGACGAGCGACGGGGCCAGGTCCTCCCGGATGCCGTTGAGGTCGACCGCGAAGGGGCCGTGCCCGGCGAAGGTCAACGCGTAGGCAGTGACGCAGATCAGGAACAGCTGGAGGTGGGTCTCGCGCCGGGTGGCTCTCAGGGCCGCCCATCCCAGCGCCGGGAATGCCACGAACGACGTGGCCAGCGCTGGGGCGGGCCAGAAGACGGTGAGTCCGACCCCCAGGAGCACCGCGCGCTGCAGCATCAGCTCGACCGTTCCTCCAGCCGCCTTGCCACCCGAGGTGCGGATCAGCAACGGCAGCACGACGAGCTGTGCCGTCAGCGCCGCGAGCGCCGACATCAGCCCGGAGATCAAGGTGTCGCGCAGGTTCAGCACCGTGGACGCGGCCAGGACGGCCAGCAGCCCGCACACCAGCGCCGACCCCAGAACGACGAGGTGGTAGCGCACGCTGTCGACGTCGTCGAGCCGGAACCGTCCGGTCTGTCCCGCGGGCAGCAGCACGGCCGTCACGAGGGACGGCAGCGTGACCGCGAGGCTGCCGAGCGCGGCCTGCCACCAGACCACCTCGTAGCTGTACATCAGCGCCGGGACGGCCACCGCGGTCTCGACGGCAAGGACGAGCCACCGCCGCTCCGGACCCGCCACCAGGAACAGTGCGATCGCGAAGCCGATCGAGGGCCAGCCGCCGAACGCCGTGGCCTGGACGCCTCGGATGGAGAGTGGGGCGCCCACGAGGACGAGCAGGAGCGCGCACTGCGCCCAGCGCCCTACCGACATGTCAGGTCCTCCCGAGGTTCCATGGCTGGACCCATTCTGCAGCCCATGGTGCCGTCTCGGAGTGGAGTTGGCGATCACCCCGCGCGCTGGGAGTGTGTGTCCATGATCGTCGCCCTGAGCATCAGCCCGTCCGGACCCCGGCTCGACGCCACCGACCCGCAACCGGCAGACGCCGGGGTCAGCGAGGTGGTCGCCGAGGCGGTCCGCGCCATCAGGGCCTCCGGCCTGCCGTGCGAGACCAATGCGATGTTCACCAACGTCGAGGGAGAGTGGGACGAGGTGATGGCAGCGGTCAAGCAGGCGGTCGACGTCGTAGCGGCGCACTACCCCCGCGTCGGACTGGTCCTGAAGGCCGACATCCGACCCGGGTGGGAAGGACAGCTGGAAGCCAAGGTCCAGCGCGTCGAGGAGCACCTGCGTGAGCGTTGAGGAGGCACGGGGATGAGGTCCGAGCTGCGTGACTACCGCACCGGGGGCGAGGAGGCGGTCCTCGACATCACCCGCGACTGCGACGACTTCGTCCGCGACGAGGGGGACGGCCTGTTCCAGCTGTTCGTCCCGCACGCCACTCTCGGCATCGCCATCATCGAGACCGGCGCGGGTTCCGACGAGGACCTGCTCTCGGCGCTCGGCGACCTGCTGCCGGCCGACGACCGCTGGCGCCATCGTCACGGGTCGAAGGGCCACGGCCGCTCGCACGTGATGCCCGCCCTGGTCCCGCCGTACGCCACCGTGCCCGTGCTCGACGGTCGTCTCGCCCTCGGCACCTGGCAGAGCATCTGCCTGGTCGACCTCAACGTGGACAACCCCGACCGGCAGGTGCGGTTCTCCTTCCTGTCGGGCTGAGGGGTGACCCTCGGAGTCAGCGCGCCCGTGGTCGCGCTGCTGGTCCTCGTCGTCCTCCTGGGCGCGACCATGCAGGGGATGGTCGGTCTCGGGCTGAACCTGGTGTCGGCGCCCGTCGTGACCCTGGTGACACCGTCGCTGATGCCGGAGCTGCCGCTCGTCCTGGCGGTGCTGCTGCCGCTCTTCACCCTGGCCAGGGAGCGGGGTGACATCGACTGGCCGGGTCTGGGCTGGTTGCTGTCGGCGCGCGTGCCGGGGGTGGCCCTGGGGGTGCTGTTCCTGGCGCTGTTCTCGGACCGGGCCGTGGCGATCTCGGTCGCGGTGATGGTCCTGCTGGCCGTGGCCTTGACGCTGCACTCGGTGGAGGTGCCGGTGCGGCCCTCGACCCTGAGCACTGCCGGGCTCCTCTCCGGCCTGGCCGGGACCGCGACGTCGATCGGGGGACCGCCGGCCGCGATCCTCTACCAGCACCGTCCTCCCGCACAGATCCGCAGCACGCTCGCGGTGCTGTTCACCGTGGGGGCCGGGATGAGTCTGGTGGGCATCTGGCTCAGCGGCCACCTCGACACCGACGTGCTCCCTCTGGTCCTCGTGCTGACTCCGAGCCTGGTGGGCGGCGCCTGGACGGGGAGACGCCTGCAGGGGGTCCTGCCCGACCGTCAGGTGAGGTACGCCGTGCTCGCGGTGTGCGCCGCCTCGGCGATCGTGCTGCTCGTCCGCAGCCTGCTCGGCTGAGCCCACTGGCCCGCCTGCTCCGCATGGCACGCTGGACCCATGTCACAGCGTGAGCAGCCCTGGTCCGACGACGTACCGGCAGCGGGGCGGCTCGTCCTGCTGACCCGGAACCCGATCGCGGAGGCCATCGACGTGATTGCCGGCGCCACCGGCCGAACGGTCGTCCTCATCGAGGAGGACGCCGACGGTGGGGGAGTGGCCGCCCTGGCCGCGGTCGGGCTGCGCCCCGGAGACGCCGTCGTCCTGTGCGACCATGACGCCCCGGACGCACCCCAGGTCATGCGTGCTGCCTTGGCCTCCCCCGCGTCGTACGTCGCGATGATGGCCAGCCGCCGCCGCGCCGGCGGGCTTCTCGAGGAGCTGGCGCAGGAAGGCGCAGCCGGTCTCGAGAAGCTGCACGTGCCGGCGGGGCTGAACACGGGTGGCAAGGCGCCGGGGGAGATCGCTCTCTCCGTGGTCGCTGAGATCGTCGCCTCCTCCTACGGCCGCGACGGCGGGTCGATGCGCCGAGGCTGAGATCAGTCCGGACCCTCGGCCCGACGCCGGCAGAACCCGCGCACGGACTCCTGCTCGGCCCGCCCCGCCAGCTCCCGGTAGCGAGCCGCCGCCTCGTCGTGACGACCCGTGCGCCAGCACAGGTCGGCGAGGGCGAAGGCCGCGTCCCTGCGGGCGTAGGACGGGCCCTCGTCGGCGAGCCGCTGGAGCTCCTGCTCCACCGCGTCCAGCTCCGGGAGGCCACCCCCAGCTGCCAGCACCACCTGGCCGCGCGCCACGAGCAGGGCCACGTCCACGGCTGGCGAGGGCCACAGCTGCCGCAACGCCTCGTAGAGCTGGACGACCCGCCCCCAGTCGGTCCGCGCGAACGACGGGGCCACCGTGTGCAGCCCGGAGATCGCGGCCTCGAGGGCGAACCGCCCCTCGCCGCCGGCCGCGACCGCTGCGTCGGCCAACCCGGCGCGCACCAACCCAGGGTCCCACGCGGTTCGGTCCACCTCGTCCAGGGTCAGTGCCACCCCGGCCGCGTCCACCCGGGCCGGCCTGCGCGCCAGTCCGAGCCGGATGACGGCGCGAAGGCCGCGTACCTCGGTCTCGTCGGGGTAGAGCGCCACTAGGGCGTCGGCGATCGAGAGTGCCTGGGCGCCCATGTCCGTGCGTGCGTCCGGAGGCTCGAACCCGGAGCGGTGGGCCACGGTGAACAGGCCGGCGACGCAGTCGAGCACGGCCGGGAGACGATGCCGGCGCTCGGTGGGGTCCGGGACGCGGAACTCGCCGCGGGCCTCGCTCAGCGCCCGCTTGGCCCGGGTCAGTCGAGCCGCCGCGGCACTCGGTTGGAGGCCCAGGTGCATGGCCGTCCGGGGGATGCTCAGCCCGCAGACGACGCGGAGGGCGAGGACCAGCCGGGCTCCGGGCGCGAGCACCTCGTCGCAGGCGACGAAGAGCAACGCGACCCGGTCGTCCAGCTCGCCCAGGTCGTGGTCCGGGAAATGATCCGGTGTGTCGTCAGGCATGACCTTTCCCCTGACCAGCTCCGGCGCGATGCGCGCGAACACGTCCCGGCGACGGTGGTCGTCGATCCAGGCGCGCTTGGCGACGCCCACGCACCACGCGGCCAGGTCGAGGACCCCGTCCTGAGCGAGGGCCCGGGACATCGCCTCCGCTGCGTACTCCTCGGCGTCGTCGAGGCTGCCCGACCACGCCGCCAGAGCTCGTACGACGCGTGGCCAGGCCGCCTGGAACTCGTCGTCGGTGGGCCGCACGGCCCCATCGTCCCAGCGACCCGGTCCTGGCGGGCAGGCGAGATCTCAGCCCTGCGGGAAGACCTTGCGCCACTCGATGGTGCCGCCGGTGGGGACCATGGCTGCGACCGTGCGGGCCGTCTCCTCGTCCTCGACCTCCACCGCGTAGAAACCGGTGATCAGCTCGCTCGAGTCGGCGTAGGGGCTGTCGGTGTACACCGCGTTCTCGACCTTCTTGTCTCCCTCGCCGGGGGAGACCACCCCGCCGTGGCTCGCGCTCTGCAGGGCGCTGCCACCGACGAGGCGCGCACCGAGCGCGGCCACGGCGACCTGGAAGTTCTTGTGCTCCGCGAAGGCCATCTCGGCCCCGGGGTCCTCACCGCGGAGCACCCGGTCGGAGTCCCAGTCGTTCTCGCGGATCAGGAAGATGTAGGTGTCGGTCATGGCTGTGCCTCTCGCTGTCGGTGTGACGACCCTCGCCACACCACTGTGACGAACAAGTCCCCGAAAGATCGACAGGGCCGACGGCTCAGCTGCTGAGGAGCTGCGCGATCAGGTCGTCCAGCAGCAGGTGCGAGCTCTCGTGTCCCACCGGCACGATCCTCTCGGTGGCGGCCATGAAGGCGGCGACATCGCGCGAGGGGGTCTGCAGCATGGCCGTTCCCTCGGGTGAGCTGAGCTCGATGATCACGACGGCGGCACCGGTGTTGCTCAAGCATGGCCACACCTGCACGTCGCCGGCACCTGCGGGTCCGTAGAGGCCTTCGGCGAGGAGCTCCCGGGCGAAGATCCACACGACCTTGCCGGACCTGGCCTCGAGGTGCATGGCAACGGCGAAGGGGTCGGCGGGATCGAAGACGAGCTCGCCCTCGAGGAGCTCGGTGTGGGCATCACCGGAGAGGAAGGGCACGGTGGCGCGAACCGTGTTGGTCGTGGCGCGGGAGGGCTTGTCCATGATGGTCCTCGTGATGCGGTCCGGCGGGGTGTCCCCGAGTGGTGGCCTTGTGGGAGTGCAACGAGGCAGGTCGCAAGGCATGACACCACTCACCGCACTGGTCTAGGAAAACCGACGAAGTGGTCTAGCACCGTCGAACACATGTTCGATGAGCGGTTAGGGTGGATGGATGTTCGGACCACCCCCACGACGTCAGGCACCCGGTCGGCCACTGACCCCCGCCTCCAGCGCCGGGCGTGCGGTGCGCCCAGCCGGTTGGCCCGACCAGGTGCGTCCGCCCGGCGCCCCCGACTGGGAGACGACCGCCGTCGGCTGGCTGTTGGACCTCTGTCCGCCTGAGTACCGCACGTACCCAGCGCTGCGCCGGCACGCCGTCGTCCTGGCCCGGTTCTCGGTGCTGCACGTGGAGGCGTGCCAGGCGGCCGTCAACCGGGGGTTGAGCGAGGCGCGCGGTGGCCTGCGTGAGGTGGCGGAGCCCTCGGTGGTGGACGCGGCGGTCCAGACCTGGCAGCGTGAGTCGGCGCGCCTGATCGGCGTACGACGAGCCGTGGGACTGGTCGAGGAGGCATTGCGAGGGCGACGCTTCGTGGAGCGGTTGTAGCTGGCCCTAGGGTGACTTCCCGTGCCCCGCATTGCTGTGGTCCTCCTCGTCGATACCCGCGGTCACGTGCTGCTCCAGCACCGTGACGAACGTGCTCCGCGGGCGGCCGACCAGTGGGGCATGGTCGGCGGGCACGTCGAGGAGGGCGAGGACTTCGACAGCGCGGTGCACCGGGAGATTCTCGAGGAGACGGGCATCGTGACCGTCCCGGGCCAGCTGGTGCTGTGGCAGGAGACCGGGTTCACCTACTCCGACGGGCACCACAGCTCCTACCGGGTGTACGCCGGGCGGGTGGACCTGACCGACGACGACATCGTGCTGGGGGAGGGACGGGCGATCGTGTTCGTCGACCCGGCTGCGACCCGGGCGCTCGACCAGGCGGAGTCGCTGGCCCACTTCCTGCCGCTCTTCTTGACCTCCGACCTCTACCGACAGCTCTGCGACGAAGGGACACCCGCATGACGACCTCTCAGCTCCGCCGGATCGAGGTGCCCGCCATGGGCGCCGAGGACGTCGTGGTCGACGACTCCGGCAACGCGTGGACCGGCACCGAGGACGGCAGCGTCTGGCGGATCGCCCCCGACGGGTCGGTCACGCGCGTGGGCAACACGGGCGGCCGTCCTCTGGGCCTCGAGCTCTACGGAGCGGACCGGCTGCTGATCGCCGACGCCCGCCTCGGCCTGCTCGCCATGAGTACCACCACCGGGGCCGTGGAGCGACTGGTCACTGAGGTCAACGGCACGCGCATGGTCTTCTGCAACAACGCCGCCGTCGCAGCGAACGGTGACATCTGGTTCTCCGACTCCAGCACGGTCTACCCGATCGAGCAGTGGAAGGCCGACTTCGTCGAGCACACCGAGACCGGCCGCCTGCTGTGCCGACGGGCGGACGGGACCGTCGAGGTCCACCTGGACGGCCTCGCCTTCGCCAACGGCGTCGCCCTGGCTGCGGACGAGTCCTACGTGTGCGTGGCCGAAACGGGGCGGCGGACCGTCGTACGCCTCTGGCTGACCGGGGAGAAGGCCGGTGCGACCGACCTGCTCACCAGCGAGCTGCCCGGCTACCCGGACAACATCGCCCGAGGCAGCGATGGGTTGATCTGGGTCACGATCGCCTCGCCGCTGGACCCCGTGGTGGAGGCGCTGCGCACCCGCGCACCGCTGGTCGTGCGCAAGGCGGTCACCCGTCTGCCCGCCTTCCTGCAGCCCAAGCCGAAGCAGACCGTCCGCGTGCAGGCCTTCGACGACACCGGCCGGCTGGTGCACGACCTCGACGCCGACGCCGGCAGCTACCACATGGTGACCGGGGTGCGCGAGCACCACGGCCAGGTGTGGCTGGGCAGCCTGCACGAGCCCGCGCTGGCGGTCCTCAGCCTTCCCACCACCGGCGTCTAGACTTCACTCGTCAGCCGCCGCACACGCAAGGGAGCAACCAGCAGATGGGTCACCTCGAGCACCTCACAGGTCCGCAGGACCTGCGCAGGCTCGACGACCATGAGCTGACCGTGCTGGCCTCGGAGATCCGCGACGAGCTGATCCGGACCTGCTCACCCCGTGGCGGGCACCTGGGCCCCAACCTCGGCGTGGTCGAGCTGACGATGGCCATCCACCGCGTCTTCGACTCCCCGCGCGACCGCGTCGTCTTCGACACCGGTCACCAGGCCTACGTCCACAAGGTGCTCACCGGTCGGGCCGGCGACTTCGACGGGCTGAGGCCACCTTCCTGCCGCAGCC
>JBKJON010000228.1:0-7767 GCA_046595715.1 Marmoricola sp. | reverse complement strand
CGGGAGAAGGCGTACGTCCGGACCGACCTTCTGGGGGGGGAGCGAGACGACCCGCCCCGCGAGCCGTTCTTCTTCCTGCCCAAGGGGCCCGTCTCGCAGTGGTTCGACCTGACGGTGGGCGGGCGTACCGTCCCGCATGCTGCCTGGGTCAGGGACACCCCGGAGCTCCGGGACATGATCGTCCTGAGCTGGCAGCCGGGCCTCTTGGACCGCTGGCTGGAGGAGGACGAAACAGTCGCCGGGCACCCGCGCGACCCGCACAAGCGCGTGGAGGCGATTGCCAGCAGCCGGCACGTCGTCGTCGAGCTCGACGGTGTCGTGCTCGCCGACAGCGTGCGACCGGTGCTGCTCTTCGAGACTGATCTCCCCACGCGCTACTACCTGCCCCGCGAAGACGTCAACCTCGCCGCCCTGGGGCCGACGCCGAACCAAAGCCTCTGTCCCTACAAGGGTGTCGCCGACGAGTACTGGAGCTTGACGGGACAACCCGACGCCATCGACGTGATCTGGTCCTACTCCGCGCCCTTGCCGGCGGTCGCGAAGGTCGCGAACCTGATGGCGTTCTACAACGAGTTGGTCGACATCACCGTCGACGGGGTGCGCCAGCCACGACCCGAGTCGCCGTTCAGTGCCAAGGGGAACCGCCCCACCTCGTTTCAGGAACCGCCAGGCGCTACAGCATTCCCCGCATGACAAGGTCGTTCATTCGAGCTCGACTTCTAGCACGTCGGGTCGTCGGTGATAGTCGCTGGCTTCGCTCACCCACCATGCTTGCGTCGTCCTGAGACCTGTGGGTGGATTCAAGGCACCGGCGCAGATGGAGATCCGGTCCGGAGCGCTTCTCGACCGCCAGAACAACGACGATCCGCACGTTCGACAAAACGCATACCCAGCGTCGGTCACCGGGAAGTACCACTCGAGATTCGAGTCGGTGTCGTTGATCACCAGGTCCACGATCGCCGTGGCCGTGGCCGCCATGTGGTGACCCGTGAACCGTCTGCACCTATGACAATGGCAGTTGAAGACGTCGCGAAGTTCGCCGAGCGTCCTGAACGTGATGGCGCCACACAGGCACCGACCAGAAGCGTGTTGAATTCCGTCCATCCCGATCCGTCCTGAACACCTGTCGTTCGCCGTCACACACTGACACGTCGCTGTCCGCGCGTGCCAGACCCGCGTACGGCCGCGTCGGCGCTCACCGAAGACGCGGACGAGCCCGTGGAAACCTGAACCCTCTGAGTGAGGTCGCCTGCGCAGTGACCCCCGGCCACGCCGCCGCGCAGCGTGCGGGCCGGACAGGCTCAGGTGGACGGCATCGGACGAGGAACGGTGGGCTGGAGCACTGCCTCGAGGAGGGCGTCGTCGCGTAGATGGGTTCCCTCCTGGTAGGCAGGGTTGCGGACCATCTCCGAGAACGCCCTACGCGTCGGGTATCTGACCAACAACACCGCGTCCCAGTCCTGCCCCGGCTCAGCGACGAGGGCCGCGTCGCCCTCGCCGTAGTACAGCACCTCGGCCCCCACCTCGGCGGCGTAGCGGCCGAACATGGCGAGGTACTTTCGGTAGGACTCCTGGCCACCCTCAGGCCGGAAGCGAAGCAGGTTGAGCATGACGACGGGTTCGTCGGGTGCGGCCTCGAGGAACACCTTGAGCCCTGCGCCGGTCGGATTGATAGCCATAGCCGCCAGCCTAGCTGCGATCGGCGCCACGGCTTTGCCGGCGTCTTGCGACCAGGTCGCACAGTCTGATGGCGGCCCGCCGGGGTTGTCCGTTGGGAACGCGAACTTGTCTGATTGACGCGAGCAGGACACAGGACGGCACGGCACGATCGAGGGGTCCCGCCTAGGGCACCGATTCGATTGTCAGGAGGAACCAATGCTCATCGCGGGCGCGGATGGGCACACGTTGGGAGCGCTACTCGACGTGGTTGCGGAGGCTCCGCGTAAGAGTGGGGATCATCACCGTCGCAGGGACGAGGTGTAGCCCGAGCAGGGCGGTGGTGGTGGCGGTGTCTGCCCCGGAGAGGAGGGGCGCCACCAAGGAGATCGCGGTCAGCGTCACTGCGGTTCACACGACCAGCTCGGCAGGGCGTGCACTCCAACGAAGCAGAGCGACGTCGATGACGATGCCCACGACCGAGAAGAAGCCGGTCACCACGGCGAACCCGGACAGTGGGATCGTCGCGCCACCATCCGGGACCTGGAAGTCGACCCCAACGGCCTGGGCCAGCGCACCGGCGAGGGTGGTGGCCACCGTCCCCACGAGCGTGGCGAAGAAGCTGGTGGCGACGAGCCGGCGGGGTTGCCGGGGCTGGCGCTGTGCCGGGCCCGCGACGACTACTCCGGTGTCCTTTCATGCCGTCCATGTCGTTCTTCCATCATTCGGCGACTGACGTCCGGGGATGTGTGACCGCGAAACTGGTCGTCATGAAAGATGAGGATCTCGATATTCCTCGCTCTGGTCCAGCCCTGCCGCTCGGCGGCCAGGTGCTCGCTCATGTCGGCTCTGGCCCGCTGCAGCGCGCTGTTCACAGAGTTGACGGAGTCCCCGAGGAGCTTCGCGAGGTCCTTGGCCGGCCAGCCGAGCACGTCCCGCAGGATCAGCACGGCCCGCGGGCGCGCTCAGGGCTGCACTTTCGGGCCACCCAGCGGTGCGCGGAAGTGCCCCCTCACGTCTGCCGTCACGCGGTCGACGGCGGGCAGCTCGACACGGCCAGAGGGCGGAGCCGAATCGGCGGCCACCAGCGGCAGCCGAACCGTGAAGGTGCTGCCGACAGCCAGCTGGCCTTCAACGGTGATGGTCCCCCCCATCAGGTCTGTCAGCCGCTTGCAGATCGCCAGCCCCAGGCCGGTGCCCTCATAGTGCCGTGTGGCTGAGGCGTCGACCTGGCTGAAGACCTCGAAGATCGATGCTTGGTCCTTCTGGGCGATGCCGATGCCAGTGTCGTGCACCACGAACTCCACGCCCACGACTCGCCCCCTGACCTCGTCATCGCCTTGGGCGGGGCGGACGACCAGCCCCACCTGTCCCTCGTGGGTGAACTTCAGGGCGTTGTCGAGGAGGTTGGTGAGGACCTGCAGCAACCGGCGGGGGTCGCCGACAACCATCTGAGGCACGCATGGGTCCAGGTGCCAGTCGAACCGGTTTCCTGTGTGGTTCGTTCGTAGCTCATAGTTGCCGCCCACGTCGGCCACCAGGGCATGGATGTCGAACGGCTTCGAGGCCAGCTCGAGCTGACCAGCCTCGATTCGGGAGAAGTCGAGGATTCCCTCCACCAGCGTCTTCAGCAGTCCTCCCGAGCGGTGCATCCGCTCCAGGAGGTTGAGCTGGAGGTCGTCCAAGTCGGTGTCCTCGAGGATCTCCGCAGTGGCGAGCACGGTGGTCAGCGGCGTGCGAATCTCGTGACTCATGTTGGCCAGGAACAACGACTTCGCTTCCGAAGCCGCCAGTGCTGCATCGCGCGCAACCTCCAGTTCCCGTGCCAGAGCCTCGAGGTCGCTGACGCTCCGTGCCCGCTCCACAGCGATGCCGGCATGCGCGGCGAGCGCTTCGAAGACCTGCACATCTTCTGTCCCGAACGTTTCTTTCTCGAATGATCGGTCACACACCAAGAGCACGTATCGGGTGCCATCCGATCCTCGCAGGCGGGTGGCGAGTCCGTCACGTGGCGTGGCCATCAGCGCCGGCTGGCCCGCAGGCGCCGGCACCTCACCGCGCCCAGGGCGAGGCCGGTCAAAGTGCACGACGCCAGTGTCGAGCGCGGTCCACCACCACGCGTTGGTCTCCTGCAGCTCGAGCCACTCGGCGTGCAGTGAGTCGTCTCGGAGGGCGTAGTAGCGCACGTCTTGCTCGTCGATGACCTCCACGAGGTAGGCATGCTCGGCGTGCATCAGGTCGGCTGCCTCCCTGAGCACGATCTCGATGACCTCCGTTGCTGAGCGCGCTGAGGAGGTGCGGTCGACGAACCGGTACAGCAGCTGGGTTTGTGCGTGCCCTCTGGCGAGGGAGATGTACACGCGATAGCCCATCACCAGGAGGACGATGACGACGCCCAGTAGTGGCAGGGCCGTGGGTTGGATCAGCACCAGGGTCGCTACGAGGAGGGCGATGCAGGTATTGATGAACGCAGCGACGGAACCCGATCGGAGCGCCTCGTGGAGCACCTCTCCGTCATATGCGCCCTCGGTCAGGCTGATGGCAGTGGTCACAGCGCCTGCGGACATGAGGTCGGTCACGAGCACCGCCACCAGAACGGCAAGCCATCCGGTCAGCGAGAGAGGGTCGCCACCCTGCAGGATCGCGTGGTAGGTCAGCGCTCCGAGGGCCGCTTCGAGAGCGAACATGGACGCGTTGAACGCCAGCTTCACGCCCCGCATGCGTGCTGCGAGGACCAGCGCGAGGACCGCGCCGACGACGTAGGCGGTGACGTACTGCTGCGGTGCGAGGAAGGTCAGGCCGAGCACCGCCGGGATCTCACGAAGAGTGTGCCCGTGGGCGTTGCTCTGGGTGGGCAGGTGAATGACCACGACCTCGGCAAGCGCGAACAGTGGTAGCAGTACGAACCACCTGAGGTCCGGGACAGCTGCCCCTGGTGCCTCCACGAACCCAGGTGCGGTGATCAGGACGGCCAGGCTTGCCATCGCCGCCGCGAGCAGCCAGGGGAAGATCAGCTGTCGACGCTCTGACCCTGCGCCAGAGAGTTGAGTCCCCGTGGGTTCGGCTGGTGCTGGTAGGCCGGGCTGGCCTACCACACGTCTCTCGACGTCCATCCGTCGTCACGCCACGACCGGGCGCTCCACGTTCTTTGAGACCGGGCCGGTGCCATCAGGTTGGTGGACCGCGATGCTGCCCGCTCGACCGTGATGTACATGCCACTCCCCGGGGTGGGTACGCCGTAACTCTTACGGCCAACGAGCGTTGGCGCCTACACAGACAGTAGGCCAAGATGGGGCGATTTGTAGGGCAAACGGAGCCAATGCTGGCGGCTCACCCCTCGCGGAAACCGAGTTCGACTGTGAGCTCTTGCTCGGTATTTGCTGACTCTTTCAAGCGTCTGGTCCTGTTGCGACGGCCAAGGTGCAACGGGGGGCGGTGGCCACGCCCACGTCGCTGTCCCGGTCCGCGGCCAACCGGGCGATCGGTACCTCGCCTGTGGGGCGTGCGCTCCGTGCTCACCGAGTGGCTGACCCCGGGCGAACGCGGGTGTGCGCCCTCGAGTGATCCGAGTGGGCATTTCTCCCCTTTGACAAGTTCCGGTTCGTAGCGGTCTAGTCCGGAATGGGCGATTGCGACCGATCTGCCCGGAGGGGATGCGCTTCGGTCGGCGATAAGTCCAATATGGACGAATCGGGTAGTACACGGTGTTTATGACTTATCAGGGGGTACGTGATGGCTTCCGTCACGCATAGGAGCGCAGCGTTGGTGACGCTGATCGTGTCGTTGTCCATGGTCGGGGGACCGGCGTACGCCGGAGGCGCCAAGGCGCCGAAGGACATCAAGCTTCCCAAGCTCTCGAAGCTGGCCACCGCAGGCATCGGCGGGACGCTGTGGGGTGACGACGACAGCAAGGAAGGCAAGCAGGCGACCAGGCGCACCGGGTCCTGGGAGGCGGCGCTCGACCACGGATCGATGTACTCCTTGACCGCCTCGATCGGCGCGCAGGACGCATGGGCCCAGGGTGTCACCGGCAGGGACATCACCGTCGCGGTGATCGACACCGGCGTCGCGCCCGTTCCGGGGCTCGACGACGACCACAAGGTCAACTTCGGCCCGGACCTCTCCTTCGACAGCCAGGTGCCGGGGACCAGGTACGTCGACGGCTTCGGTCACGGCACGCACATGTCCGGGATCATCGCTGGAGAGGACGCCGGCTTCGACCCCAGGAAGCCGTCGAGCCTGATGTTCGCCGGCGTCGCGCCGGAGGCCGAGCTGCTCAGCATGAAGGTCGCCTCCGGCGATGGCGGCGCCGACGTGTCCCAGGTGATCGCGGCTATCGACTGGGTGGTCGAGCACGCCGAGGACGCTGGCATGCATGTGCGCGTCATCAGCCTCTCCTACGGCACTGAGTCGGACCAGGACTGGAAGGTGGACCCGCTCGCACGAGCCGTCGAGAACGCCTGGAACCACGGGATCGTCGTGGTCGCCGCCGCCGGCAACAGCGGCGCAGGCGAGCAGCTCCTGATGCCGGCCCTCGACCCGCACATCATCTCCGTCGGTGCGGTGGACCACCAGGGCACCTCGAGCACCATCGACGACACCGTGGCCGACTTCACCAACAGTGGCGACGCCAGCAGGCGCCCCGATGTGCTCGCCCCGGGCAAGTCCGTGGTGTCCCTGCGGGTGCCGTCCTCCTTCGTCGACCTGGCACACCCCGAGGGCGAGGTCGCCGGTGACGACAGTGGGCGGTTCTTCCGGGGCAGCGGAACCTCACAGGCCACGGCCGTGGTCGCGGGTGAGGCCGCACTGATCCTCGACGCACAGCCCAAGCTGACCCCCGGCCAGGTCAAGGCGCTCCTCATGGGGACGTCCCGCCCGCTGTCCCTGGACCGCAACCCCGCGCAGGGAGCAGGAGTCACCAACGTCGGTGCGGCAGTGCGCGCGCTCAAGGCCAAGCTGCCCGTGATCGCGAAGAGCGCCTCGAAGCTGACCTCGGACGGGTCCGGAACCCTGGAGGCCTCTCGCGGTGGGGAACACGTGGTCGACCCCACCACCGGCGACGTCCTGGACGGTGAGGTCGACGCGCTCGGCGGGGTGTGGGACCCGGCCAAGTGGTCGGCCGCTGAGACCAAGGGTTCCACCTGGACCAACGGCTCCTGGAACGCACGAACGTGGACCGGGACGAAGTGGGACAAGCACCGGCTGCAGGCCGTCAGCTGGGTGGGCGACTCCTGGGGGACGGTCCGCTGGGAGAAGCACGCGTGGTCCCAGGACCAGTGGGTGGCCCGGAGCTGGCGCGGAGACAATTGGAAGGCGCGCAGCTGGCGTCAGGACTCCTGGTCCGCACGCAGCTGGCGCGGGGTCTCCTGAGTCGACATGGAGGATCCGGGGGGACGAACGGCTCGGTACCACCGTTGGTGTAGTCCCGACAGAGCTTGGTGACGTGCTGATCGGGTCCCACGCCAATGCCTGCCTGACCCCGAAGCGTCGGCTCGAGCTCGCTCGCTGTGTGGTTGAGACTGGCTGGTCGCTGCGGCGCGCTGCCGACAGGCTCCGGGTCTCGGCACCGACCGGTCGTTGTGGCACAACCAAGTGTCGATCTCTCTTCACCCACGTGGGTGGGGGAACGACTGCAAGGATCGCATTCGCAGCCTGATGGTGGTGGACTGACGCCGCGATTCAGAGGAACGCTGAGCTGGGCAGTTCACGCTCCTCGCCGAGGATGGCCTCAACGATCCGCTCGGCCACCGCATCCGGGTCGGCTCCGTCGGGCATCTTCGGGGCGACGCCGGCTATGGCACGCCCGGCCAGGCCCGTCTCGGTGTGCGGCGGGCGGATGTCCAGCACCCGGATCTTGCTCTTGCGCGCCTCCTTCGCCGCGGCGAGGAAGAGGGCCGACGCGGCCGCCTTGACCGCCGAGTACGTCGCCATCCCGCCCACTGGTTGCTCGGCGAGAACGGCGCTGATCCCGGCGATCACGCCGCCAGGCTCGAGCACGGGCAGAGCCGCACGCAACAGGCGCAACGGCCCGAGGAAGTCAATGAGAACCAGGTCGTCGACGGTGTCGTCGTCGATCTCGGCGATGCGATCGAGAAGGATTCGAAGATCGAG
>JBKJON010000114.1:0-4932 GCA_046595715.1 Marmoricola sp. | reverse complement strand
GTCGCGGGCCTGCCCCTGGAGTTCCTGCAGAACAAGGAGCCCAAGCTGCGCGTCGACGACCTCAAGCCGGTGAGCTGGCCGCGCGACCCGGCGATGGAGTGGTGCCCGCCCGGACACGGCGACCTCTACACCGCCCTGGTGAGCACCGGCCTGCTCGACCAGCTCATCGACGCCGGCTACCGCTACGCCTTCGTCTCGAACTCCGACAACCTCGGTGCGGTGGCCGACGCCCGGGTGGCCGGCTGGTTCGCGGAGTCGGGTGCCCCGTTCGCGATCGAGGCGGTGCGGCGTACCAAGGCCGACCGGAAGGGCGGACACTTCGCGCGTCGGAAGGCCGACGGTCGCATCGTGCTGCGGGAGACGGCGCAGACCGCCAAGCATGACCTGCAGGCGCTCGGCGACCTCGACCGACACCGGTTCTGCTCCACGAACAACCTGTGGTTCGACCTCGAGCGGATGCGCAGCGAGATCAAGCGCCGCGACGGCGTTCTCGGCCTGCCGCTCATCCGCAACCAGAAGCACGTCGCCCCCGGTGACTCCTCGAGTCCCGAGGTGATCCAGATCGAGACCGCCATGGGAGCGGCCATCGAGATCTTCGCGGACTCGCGCACCATCGAGGTCGGCCGCGACCGGTTCGTCCCGGTCAAGACGACCAACGACCTGCTGGTGCTCCGCTCGGACGCCTATGAGCTCGGTGCCGACTTCGTGCTTGACCAGGTGGCGGCGACCCTCCCGTTCATCGATCTCGACGAGCACTACAAGGTGGTCGCGGACTTCGACAAGCGATTCCCGACCGGTGTCCCCTCGTTGAAGAACGCCGAGTCTCTGGTGGTCTCGGGCGACTGGACCTTCGGCAAGGACGTCCGCGTCCACGGTTCGGCCAAGCTCGTAGGCGACCGAGGTCGGGTCGAGGCGGGCACCGTCCTCGGGGAGGACCCAGCAGCGGAATAGGGTCACAGCATGCCCGTCGACTCCTCACCCCCACTCCTGCCGGTCGAGGACTATCTCGAGAAGGTGCTGAGCCGCATCGAGCCGATGCCGCCCTTCGAGCACCCGTTGATGGACGCCATCGGCCTGCCGGTCGGCGAGGACGTGCACGCACCGGTCTCACTGCCGGTCTTCGACAACTCCGGGATGGACGGCTACGCCGTCGCCTTCCGTGACGTCGCCGACGCCACCGAGGATCGCCCCGTGCACCTGCCGGTCGTCGGTGAGATCGCCGCCGGCCAGACGACGATCTTCACGCTGACGCCGGGGACCGCCGTGCGCATCATGACCGGCGCGCCGGTGCCCGAGGGCTGCAGCGCCGTGGTGCCCTTCGAGTGGGCCGAGGAGGAGGGCCGCGAGGTGCTCGTACGCCGTGCGCCGGAGGAGGGCCAGCACATCCGCTTCGCCGGCGAGGAAGTGCGGAAGGGTGACCTCCTGATGCGTCGCGGCGAGGTCATCGGGACGAGGCAGGTCGGACTGCTCGCCGCCCTCGGCCTGGGTCGGGTGCCGACCTCGCCGCGACCGCGCGTCGTCGTGATGTCGACGGGCTCCGAGCTGGTCGAGCCCGGAAAGCCCCTGGGTCGGGACAGCATCTACGACTCCAACAGCTATCTCCTCGCCGCCGCGGTGCGCGCCCACGGCGGCATCGCCTACCGCGTGGTCGCCAGCTCCGACGAGCCGGCCGCGTTCTCGGAGGCCCTGAGCGACCAGCTCGTGCGTGCCGACCTGGTGGTCACCAGCGGTGGTGTCAGCAAGGGCACCCACGACGTGGTCAAGGAGGTCCTCCAGGACCTGGGCACCGTGGACTTCCTCGAGGTGGCCATGCAACCGGGCAAGCCGCAGGGGTTCGGTGTCGTCGGCGAGGACGCCACCCCGATCTTCACGTTGCCGGGCAACCCCGTGTCGGCCTACGTCTCCTTCGAGATGTTCGTCGTGCCCGCCCTGCACAAGCTGACTGGTCGAGACCCCGTCAACCGGGCGCTGACCACGGCCGTCGTCACCACCCCGCTGCGGTCGATGCGCGGCAAGCAGCAGCTGGTCCGGGCGCGGGTCGACCTCAGCGCCGCCGGGGTCCGCGTGACCCCCGTGGGTGGGGCGGGCTCGCACCTGATCGCCGGGCTTGCGCAGGCGGATGCACTGATCGTGCTGGCCGAGGGCGTGACCCGGGTCGACCAGGGCGACCAGGTGCCGGTGCTGCTGCTCGACCGGCCGGTCGGCTGAGGAACGGAGACCCCATGGAGCGCTTCACCCACCTCGACGAGTCGGGGGCGGCCAGGATGGTCGACGTGTCCGGCAAGGACGTGACGTCACGCTCCGCCACTGCCACCGGGCGGGTGCTGGTCTCGCCCGCCGTGGTCGAGGCCCTGCGCAACGACGGGGTGCCGAAGGGCGACGCGCTCGGCGTGGCCCGCGTGGCCGGGATCATGGCGGCCAAGCGGACCCCTGACCTCGTCCCGCTGTGCCACCCGCTGTCGATCTCCGGCGTCACGCTGGACCTCGAGGTGCACGACGACGGGGTCGCCATCCGAGCGACGGTGCGGACGACCGACCGCACCGGGGTGGAGATGGAGGCCCTGACCGCGGTCTCGGTCGCTGCGCTGACGGTGATCGACATGGTCAAGGCGATCGACAAGGACGCAACGATCACCGACGTGCGGGTGGAGGAGAAGACCGGCGGCAAGAGCGGGACCTACCGGCGAGCGGCGCGATGAGCGCGTTCGTCGCCGCGGTCGTCGTCGCCTCCAACCGTGCGGCGGCCGGCGTCTACGAGGACACGACCGGCCCTCTCATCGTCGAGGCCCTGCGCGCCGACGGCTGGGAGGTCAGCTCCCCGGCCGTCGTACCGGACGGGGAGCCGGTGGGGGAGGCCATCGCCGCCGCCGTACGAGCCGGGGCGCGGGCGGTGCTCACCACCGGTGGCACCGGACTCACCCCGACCGACCTGACGCCCGAGGTCACGCGCGCGCTCCTGGAGCGCGAGGTGCCGGGCATCGCCGAGGCGATCCGTGCCCACGGGGTGAGCAAGGGCGTGGCCACCGCCGCCCTCTCGCGTGGCGTGGCCGGCACCCTCGGCCAAGCCCTGGTGGTGAACCTGCCCGGGTCGCGCGGGGGAGTGAAGGACGGGCTGGCGGTCGTCGTACCCCTGCTGCGGCACGCCGTCGAGCAGATCGTGGGGAGCGACCATTGAGCCCGGGGTGGCCGGTGGTCCTCGAGTCGGTCCTCGACGCTGGGCCCGACTCTGGGCCCGGTTCTGGGCCCGGTTCCGGGAGGGTGCGGCTGCGGCCGATCAGCCAGAAGGACCGTGACGTGTGGCGCCGCACGCGCCAGGGCAACGCGGCGTGGCTCGGCCGTTGGGACGCCACTGCCCCCTCGAGATCCCACGTCCAGCCGCGCAACTTCTCCTCGATGGTGCGCCAGATGCGTTCCGAGGCTCGCGCTGGTCGACAGCTGCCCCTCGTCGTGGAGTACGACGGCCACTTCGTCGGTCAGGTCACGGTCAGCAACGTCGTGCGTGGGTCGGCGCAGTTCGCCTCGATCGGCTACTGGATCGACGAGGCGTACGCCGGTCGCGGCATCACGCCACTGGCCGTGGCCCTGCTGATCGACCACTGCTTCGGGCCGGTCGGCCTGCACCGCATCGAGGTCGCCATCCGTCCGGAGAACGCGTCCTCCCTGCGTGTGGTGGCCAAGCTGGGGATCCAGGAGGTCGGCTACGCCCCGCGGTTCCTGCACATCGATGGTGACTGGCGCGACCATCGCATCTTCGCCATCACGCGCGAGGAGGCCCCGCTCGGCCTGGTTCGAAGGCTCGAATCCGCTGCTGCGGAAGATGATTCACACCAGTCACAGGAGTGATCTCCCGACACACCGCCATGCCTGCGGGCCAGGGCGCGAATGCGCTCGTATCGTCAAGGTCGTGTCGGCAATCATCTTCGTGGTACTCGCCCTTGCGTGGGCCGTCTACCTGCTCCCCAAGGCGCTCAAGCACCACGACGAGCTGGCGAGCGACCGACTGGTCGAGGGCCACTCGGACCGGGTGCGCATCCTCTCCCGCAAGGGACAGGCCGGCCAGCCCGAGGTCGTGGAGGTGGAGATCGAGCACGTCGACTCGGTCGATCGATTCTCCGACCTCGAGCGTGAGCTCGCCCCGAAGCCCAGGCAGCCCGTCGTCCGGCAGCCGGTGGCTCGTCGGCCGGTCACGCGCGCGACGGCCCGCAAGGCCGCGCGTCGTCGTCGCCGCGTCCTCGGCGTGCTCGTGCTGGCGCTGCTCGTCGTCTGGGCACTGACATGGTTGGCCTACCTGCCGATCTGGGCGCCTGCTGTCCCTGGTGCCCTGGTGGTCGGCTGGCTGCTGCTCGCCCGACTCTCGGTCAGGAAGGTCAACTCTGGACGAGGCATGGGCGCGGCGGTGGGCACCACCTCGGAGGCGGACGACTTCGACGAGGTGGACACCGAGGTCGAGATCCAGGCTCCGGAGAAGTCCTGCGACCTGGTCGACCTCCTTGCCGAGGACACCGTCGGCCTGCGGCGCCAGGAGCTCGAGACTGCCATCGCCGAGGAGGGGTCACTCTGGGACCCGTTGCCGGTGACGCTGCCGACCTACGTGAACAAGGCCCGCGCCCGTCGTACGGTCCGGACGATCGAGCTCACCGGCATCAACAGCTCCGGCCACGACGAGGCCGACACCACCCTGGCCCGCGAGGCCAAGGAGCAGACCAAGGCCGCGACGGGCGCTGACGCCGAGGCCGCCCAGCGCAAGGCCGCCGGCGCCTGATCCACCCCGGCGTCGACGGGCCGATTCGGGTCCGGGCTCGTCTCGGTGGTAACTTTTCCCTCGCGCTCACGGGCGCATGGGGCTGTGGCGCAGTTGGTAGCGCGTCTCGTTCGCAATGAGAAGGTCAGGGGTTCGAATCCCCTCAGCTCCAGCACTCAAGGACCCCGCCT
>JBKJON010000592.1:0-5998 GCA_046595715.1 Marmoricola sp. | reverse complement strand
CCGCGTCGGCGTAGCCGGCACCCTTCACGATGGCGAGCGTCTCGGCGGAGCGCACACCCGACTTGCAGTGCATGACGATCTGCTTGTCGTGCGGCAGCTTCTCCAGCGCGGGCCCGTTGAGGAACTCGCCCTTCGGGATCAGCACCGCGCCGGGGATGTGGTTGATCTCGGCCTCGTTGGGCTCGCGGACGTCGACCAGCACGAAGTCGCGCTCGCCGTTGTCGCGCTCCTTGAGCATGTGCTCGAGCTGGGTGACCGAGATCGTCGAGCCAGCAGCAGCATCTGCTGCCTCCTCCGAGATCGCACCGCAGAAGGCGTCGTAGTCGATCAGCTCGGTGACGGTGGCGTGCTCGCCGCACAGCGCGCAGTTGGGGTCCTTGCGGACCTTGAGCTTGCGCCACTCCAGCTCGAGGGCGTCGTAGATCACCAGCTTGCCGACGGCCGGGTCACCGATGCCGGTGAGGACCTTGATCGCCTCGTTGACCTGGATGGAGCCGATGCTGGCGCACAGCACGCCCAGCACACCGCCCTCGGCACAGCTGGGCACCATGCCCGGCGGGGGCGGCTCGGGATAGAGGCAGCGGTAGCACGGAGCATCCGCACTCTTCTCATCGACCTCGAGGGTCGGCCAGAACACACTGGCCTGACCGTCGAAGCGGTAGATCGAGCCCCAGACGTAGGGGATCTTCAAGAAGTACGCCGCGTCGTTGACCATGTAGCGGGTCGCGAAGTTGTCGGTGCCGTCGACGATGAGGTCGTAGTCCTTGAAGATCTCCAGGACGTTGTCGTTGTCGAGGCGCACGTCGTGCACGATCACGTTGACGAGTGGGTTGGTCTCGACGATCGACTCCTGCGCGGAGATCGCCTTCGACTTCCCGATGTCGGACTGCCCGTGGATGATCTGGCGCTGCAGGTTCGACTCGTCGACCTCGTCGAACTCAGCGATGCCGAGGGTGCCCACGCCGGCGGCGGCCAGGTAGAGCAGCGCCGGGCTGCCGTGGCCGCCGGCGCCGATGACGAGCACCCTGGCGTTCTTCAACCGCTTCTGACCGGTCATGCCGACGTCGGGGATGATCAGGTGACGGCTGTAGCGGCGTACCTCGTCGATCGTCAGCTCTGAAGCCGGCTGGACCAGTGCGGGAAGTGACACGACTTGCTCTCCTCGTGTGTAGCGGGATCGTGGGCGACGGTGGTCGCGGTCTGGGGGGAACGCTGACGCTCCCTGCCGTGTTCCCCGTCGTCTCTGCAGTCCATGTTCCCTCGCCCCGGAATCGCGCCCCGTGGCCTGCCCGACATGCGGACAGGGCGGACCAGCGGCTACTTGTAGGCTGCTGCGGTGAGCACGTTCGAGGAACCCCGGCAGCAGCACCCGACCGCTGCCCCTCATGGGACGGTCCCCGCCAACGACAGCTTCGCTCACGGGGTGGCCAAGAGCGTTCGCCTGCCTAGGCGGGCGCGCCGGGCCCAGCTCCTCACCGCCGCGCTCGAAGTGTTCGTCGCGCAGGGCTATCACGCCGCCGCGATGGATGACATCGCCGAGCGGGCGGGGGTCTCCAAGCCGGTGCTCTACCAGCACTTCCCGGGGAAGCTCGACCTCTACCTCGCGCTGCTCGACCAGTCGTGCGACACGATCATCTCCAGCTGCGCGAAGGCGCTCGACTCCACCGAGGACAACAAGCTGCGGGTGGTGGCGACGATGCACGCCTTCTACGCCTACGTCTCGAGCGCCGAGGGGGCCTTCCGGCTCGTCTTCGAGTCCGACCTCACCAACGAGCCGGCCGTGCGCGCCCGCGTCGACCGGGTCACCGTCGAGTGCGCGAAGCTGATCGCCCACGTCATCGCGGACGACACCGGCCTCCCCGAGGAGGCCTCGCAGCTGCTCGCCGTGTCGCTGGTGGGAATGGGCCAGGTCAGCGCTCGGTTCTGGCTGCAGGAAGGCGGCGAGCTCAGCCAGGACGAGGCGGCGTCCCTGGTCTCCGGACTCGCCTGGCGCGGGATCCGGGGCTACCCCCGCACCGACGAGCCGCGCTGAGTTCCGCGGTCCCGACCCACCAGGCAGATGCCGTTTCTCAGGCGGTTCCTGACACAGTTGCCACCAGCAAGATCCGAGCCAACTAGGAGGTCCTCCCGATGGAGGTCAAGATCGGCGTGCAGAACGTCCAGCGTGAGCTGACCATCGACACCACCCTCGACGCCGACGGCGTCGAGAAGGCAGTGGCCGGCGCCCTCGAGGAGGGCGGGGTCCTCGCCCTCACCGACGCCAAGGGTCGTCGCATCGTCGTCCCCGGCACGAAGCTCGCCTACGTCGACATCTCGACGAGCGTCAGCGGTCAGGTCGGTTTCCGCTCCTGACTCGTCCGACATGACGAAGGCCCCCATCACACGATGGGGGCCTTCGTCATGCCTGGGGCTGAGGTCACCGCGACGCGCGGAGCGCATCGGGCACGTTCGCGGACCGCGCTCTCGCCCCCCGCCTGCGCCTGGTTCGACTCAGACCAGGGCGTCCTCGAGGGCGTCGGCCGGCTCGTCCTCCTCGACCTTGGCGATCGTTGTGCGCAGCTCGCTGACGGGCATCAGCACGACCGCCACGAGCGTGACGAGGGCGATGAGCCCGGCGATCAGGAAGATGCGACCCGTGGCGTCGGCGTACGCCGTGCGCACGATCGTGGCCACCGCGGGCGGGAGCTTGTCGAGGTCGAGGGACCCGACGTTGCCACCGCCACTCACCGGGATCCCGGCCTGGGCCATCCCCGTGGCGATCTTGCCCGCGACACTGCTGGCGAGCACCGCCCCCAGGGCGGCGACGCCGATCGTGCCGCCCAGAGAACGGAAGAAGCTGACCACGCCGCTCGCGGCACCGATGTCGGTGACGTCGACGGTGTTCTGCACGACCAGGACGAGGTTCTGCATCAGCGTCCCGGTACCGAGGCCCATCAGCACCATGTAGGCGCTCAGGTGCCACAGCGGGGTCAGGTGGTCGATGGTGCCCATCATGAGCAGCCCGGCGGCCAGCGTGACGGCACCGGCGATCATGATGCCCTTCCACCTGCCGGTGCGGGTGATGTACTGCCCCGATCCGGTGGCGCCGACCATGTTGCCGGCGATGAGCGGCAGCATCAGCAGCCCGGCCTCGGTGGGCGTGTGGTCACGAGCGATCTGGAAGTACTGGCTCAAGAACACCGAGGCGCCGAACTGCGCCACCCCGACGGCGAGGCTGCCCAGGATGGAGAGGGTGGTGATCCGGTCAACGATGATCCGCGGCGGCACCAGCGGGTCCGAGTGGCGGCGCTCCACGTAGATGGCGAGGACCAGGGCGACGAGCGCGGCACCGAGGAACTCGGCCGTCTGGACCGAGGCCCAGCCGAAGCTGCTGCCGGCGAAGGACACCCAGATCAGGGGGAGGCTGGCAGCGACGGTGATGAAGAGCGCACCCCAGTAGTCGATCCTGACCTCGCGGCGAATCGTGTCGAGGTGCAGGAACTTCTGCAGCATCACCAGGCCGACGAGGGCGAACGGCACGGCGACCCAGAAGCACCAACGCCAGCCGAGGGTGTCCACGACGAGCCCGCCGAGGAGCGGCCCCGAGACGGTGGCCACGGCCATGGTCGCGGCCAGGTAGCCGCTGTAGCGCCCACGCTGGCGCGGCGGGATGATCGAGCCGAGGATCGACTGGGCCAGCGACACCAGGCCGCCCATGCCCAGCCCCTGCACCGCGCGAGCGGCGAGCAGCTCGGGAACGTTCTGCACGGCACCGGCGGCGAGCGAGCCGACCAGGAAGATCACGATGGCGAGCTGGACCAGCAGCTTCTTGCTGTAGAGGTCGGAGAACTTGCTCCAGATCGGGCTGGTCACGGTCATCGCCAGCAGCGAGGCGGTGACGACCCAGGTGTACTGCGTCTGCGTTCCGTCGAGGTCGGCGATGATCGTCGGCAGGGCCGTGGAGACGATCGTCGCGCTGACGATCGCCACGAAGAGGGCCGACATCAGTCCGATGAGGACCTCGACGATCTCCTTGTGGGACATCTCGGCCGGCGGGGCCGAGGTCCGGTGTGCGGTGGTGGTCTCAGACATGTGCTTCCTTGTTCGTGGCGGAGTTGATGCTCTCTGCGGTGTCCGGCGTGTCGTTGAGCAGGCCCGCGAGGTCGTGTACGACGGCCGCGGCGTGGGAGATCCCCTCGAGGTCCCACCCGCTCAGCCGGCCGGCCAGCACCTCGCACATGGCCGCACGCGCCTGGAGGAGCCGCTCGTGCCCCAGCGGGGTGACACGAACCTGTTCGGCCCGCCGGTCGGCGGGATCGACGCAGCGGGCGATCAGGCCCAGCCGGTCGAGGGCGGCGAGCTGGCGGCTGACCACCGAGGGGTCCACCCCGAGCGTCGAGGCGATCTGCCCGGGCCGGGTGCTCTGCTGCCGGGCAAGCACGCCGAGGGTGACGATGTCGCCCTGGCTCAGGTCATGCACCGCGTGCCAGTCCCCTGACCGGGACCGCATCGCCCGGCTGAACTGCAGCACCCCGTCGAAGAGCACCTGGACCGCCTCGGTCCGGGCCTGCTCACCGTCGATAGTTGCCATGGTCAACATTCTATCGACAGTTGGTTGATGCACGCAACTATACGGTTCGCCGGCGCTCTGGGGTCTGTGGGCCGGCCCCGGAACATGCGAATGTCGCCGAAGTGACACGCGAGTGCTCCTAGAGCCCCTCGCGCCACATTCGCATGCTTGGCGGGGCGGTGGGGCGGCTCAGGAGGCCAGGCCGAGCTCGGCCATGCGCTTCGCGTGGTTCTCGGTGAGGCGTCCGAACATCCGCGACAGCGCGGCGAGGTCCATCCCCGGACGGTCCACTCCCCCGGCGAGCAACGCGGCCAGGGAGTCGCGCTCCGCGGCCACACGCTGCGCCTGCGACAGGGCCTCGCCCATGAGCCGTCGACCCCACAGGGCCAGGCGGCCCCCGACCCGGTGGTCCTGCTCGATGGCACGACGTACGCGGTCGACCACGAAGTCGGCGTGCCCGGCGTCAGCCAGCGAGTCGACGATCAGCTGTCGCGTCCCGGAGTCGAGGTACTGCGCGATCTCGACGTAGAAGTCGGCCGCCAGCCCGTCGCCGACGTAGGCCTTGATCAGCCCCTCCAGCCAGTCGCTGGGAGCGGTAGCGGTGTGGAAGACGTCGAACGGCTTCACGAACGGCGCCATCGCCTCCATCGGGTCGGCCCCGAGCGTGGCAATGCGCTCCATCAGGGGCTCGACGTGACCGAACTGAACGGTGGCCATCTTGGCCAGCGCCAGCTTGTCCGGCAGCGCGACCGCGAGCTTCGCGTCGTCGGTGAGACGTTCGAAGGCGGAGATCTCGCCGTAGGTGATCACACCCAGCAGGTCGACCACGGCGGCACGGTAGGCAGGGTCCTCGAAGGCGACGGAATCGCGCTCCGGACCGGGGTGACCGACGGGCGAAGAAGAGAGGTCCTGGGACGAAGGTTCGGTCATGTCGGCAGCCTACCGATAGACTTCAGGTTGGCTGCAGGCTTGATGCCCCCTTGAAGACCCATTGAAGACACTGTGGGCGGCTCGCCAGCGCCGTGGAGATTTCCAGACGTGAACCCATCCGACTCGCCCGCGGGTCAGCACAGAACAGGCATGATCCTGACTACCTTCAGAGAGCTCGGGGTACTCCCCGAAATCGCGGACGCGCTAGAGCGCGCCAACATCGTGACCCCCTTCCCGATCCAGGAGATGACCCTCTCGGTCGCGCTTCTGGGCACCGACCTCATCGGTCAGGCCCGCACCGGCACGGGCAAGACGCTCGCGTTCGGCATCCCGGTGCTGCAGCGTGCGGTCGCCCAGCACGACCCTGACTTCGACGACCTCGCCGCTCCTGGCAAGCCCCAGGCCCTCGTGGTGGCCCCTACGCGTGAGCTCGCCCTGCAGGTGAGCAAGGACCTGACCATGGCCGGCAAGGACCGCGGCATCCGCGTCCTCACGGTCTACGGCGGTGTCCCCTACGAG
>JBKJON010000179.1:0-9782 GCA_046595715.1 Marmoricola sp. | reverse complement strand
GATGCTGCACGCCGCCCGGCTCAAGGACCGTGGGCTGCCGTTCTCGCGGGAGGCCTCGATCGCCAAGCTGACCGCCACCGACGCCGCCATGAAGGTCACCACCGACGCCGTGCAGGTGCTCGGTGGCTACGGCTACACCCGCGACTTCCCGGTCGAGCGCTTCATGCTCGAGGCCAAGGTGACCCAGATCTTCGAGGGCACCAACCAGATCCAGCGCCTCGTGATCAGCCGGTCGCTCGCCAAGGACCGCGCCGGGCGCCTGCACACCGACCCGAACGCCGGCTGAGCAGGCGCGCCAGCGCCGTCTCGACACCACGCATCCCAGGAGACCCCATGACCCCCGACCTCGCCGGCTTCACCCCGGCCGACCTTCCCGACCTGAGCGGCACCCGCGTGCTGGTCACCGGCGCCAACTCCGGGATCGGCCTCCACACAGCGCGCGCCCTGGCCGAGCACGGGGCGGAGGTGGTGCTCGCCTGCCGCAACCTGGAGTCCGCGCGTGAGGCGGCCGCGAAGATGCCCGGGGTGACCACGATCGAGGAGCTCGACCTGGCCTCCCAGAAGTCGATCCACGCGTTCGCGGACCGGTTCGAGGGTCCGCTCGACGTGCTCGTCAACAACGCCGGCGTGATGACCCCGCCGAAGTACCGCGAGACCGAGGACGGCCACGAGCTCCAGTTCGGCACCAACCACCTCGGCCACTTCGCGCTGACCGGTTTGCTCCTGCCCCACCTGTTGCAGGCTCCCGCGCCGCGAGTGGTGCCGGTCGCCTCCGTCGCCCATCACCGCGGCGACGAGTCCGTGCTCGCGGGGAACCCCGAGTCGGGGTACAACCCCAGCCACGACTACGGCAACAGCAAGCTGGCCAACCTCCTCTTCGCCCACGAGCTGCACCGGCGCCTCACCGAGACCGGGAGCAGGCTCACCGTCTCCTCGGCCCACCCGGGAGTCTCCAGCACCAACCTGGTCACCTCCGTCGACGGCATGGGTGCCAACCCCGTCGTACGCCGGATCGCGCCGTTCGTGCTGCCCCTCGTCTTCCAGTCCGCTGCCGCCGGTGCGAACCCCAGCCTCTGGGCGGCGACGTACGGCGACCCCGGCGCCTACGTCGGACCGCAGCGGATGGCCGAGGCCCGCGGGAAGCTGGGCGAGGCCAAGCAGAGCAGTCACGCCCGCAACGCCGACCTGGCCCGTCAGCTGTGGGACATCTCGGAGGAGAAGACCGGCGTGAGGTTCGACCTCACCGGCTGAGGCGGCTCAGCGCGCGCGCACCACGTTGGTCTTCGCGGCCTTGTCGTGGAGCGCCTGCTTCTGGCTGTCCCACAGCGGCCACAGGTGGTCCAGGAACCAGAACAGGTTGAACAGGATGCCGAGGAGCGGCAGCTGGCCCAGCGCGCTGGGCACGAAGAACTGGACGAGCCACCGCACGCAGATGGTCGAGACCGGCAGCTCGGGGCGCTCGCGCAGCCGCACCCGCAGACCGACCGCGAGCTTGCCCGGGGTGGCCTGCTTCCACGTCAGGAACGCGACGGTGTAGCCGAAGTTGACCACGAGCCCGATGGCCGCGATCACCAGCATGGGTCCGACGATTTCCTGGGCGAACGCCGTGCTGGAGGGCGTCGTCGTCCCGTTCTGCGCTGCCGTCATGGCTTCGTCGAAGTAGTCGCCGAACGCGCTGAGGAC
This sequence comes from Marmoricola sp., assembly GCA_046595715.1. Classification (GTDB taxonomy): domain Bacteria; phylum Actinomycetota; class Actinomycetes; order Propionibacteriales; family Nocardioidaceae; genus Marmoricola. The sequence continues at coordinate 8,099 of JBKJON010000179.1, read as the reverse complement.
GTCCCGGATGAACGGGAAGGCCACCACCGCGAGGATGACGCCGAGGATCAGGAAGTCGATCACGTAGGCACCCACCCGGTGCCACCAGCCGGCCAGCGGCACCCCGTCAGGCGTGGTGGCCGGTCCGGCGTAGGCGGTGGAGCCGGCATAGGGCTGGGCGTAAGGCTGCTGGGCGTATCCCGGTTGCTGCCCGTATCCCGACTGCTCGGAGGTCGACTGCCCGTAGGTCGGCTGCTGTGCCACCGGGGCGACGTGCTGCGTCCAGGTCTGCCCGTCCCAGTAGCGCTGCTGCGGCGGGGCGCCGGGAACGGGGGTCTGCGGGTCGGGGTACCAGCCAGCGGGAGCGCTCATGTCGGTCCATGCTGTCAGAGAATCACACGCGGGGCAGACCGAGCGCCGTGAGCTCGCGGTAGAGGTAGGGCGCCAGGGTCCTGGCGTAGGTCACCGTGAGGTGGTTGTTGTCGAAGTAGACGTTGACGCCACCGACCACCACCGGGCACGTCGTCTCGTCGCAGTAGAACCTCGTCAGGTCGATCATCCGGGCTCCCGGCGTACGGGTCGCCGCGGCGGAGAGCGCGTCGAACCACCGGTCGAGCCTCGCCGCGCGGACGATCGAGCACTTCTGGTTGGCCTCGGCGAGCGGGGTCTGCGAGAGACAGACGTTCGGGTCGTGCTCCGGGTCCTGGTCGTAGGGGTCCTGCGGGTTGTCGCGCAGGACCATCACCGGCACCCCCTGCTGCGCCACCCGGGTCCACGCCCGCGAGAGGCCGGCGACACGCTGCTTCTCGCTCCCCCGCATGGTGGTGAGCCGGGCCGTGGTCAGGACGGCGTCGTAGTCCTTCGCCGTCCGGTCGAGCAGCGGCTCGAGACGGCTGCGGAAGGCGGCGCAGGTGCGGCCGGCCTCGTTCTTCACGTTCGGAGCCTGGGTCGACCACGGGCACCCGCCGGAGACGAAGAGGTCGACGGTCAGCTTTCCCTCCTCGACCAGCGGCTCGAGCATCGTCATCATGATCCGCGCGTGCGAGTCGCCGACCACGGCGACGTGCGGCACCCTGCCGCCGGGCCGATCGATGGGCCCACCGGTGGGCTGGCCGTCAGGCGTGTCGAAGACGCACGGCTCCAGCGGGTCGGCCTTCGCCGGGGCCTCGCAACGCTGGTACTGCGGGTAGTCGCGGGCCACCGTCGCAGGGGCCGGCACGAGCACGTCGGCCAGGTCGGGGTTCGGGCAGCCCTTCGCCTTCGGGTCCCGCGACTCGGCTCCGAAGCACGGCGGCGACTCCGCGACCAGGCGCTGGGCCGCCTGCTCGGAACGGTCGGCGTCCCGGGCCACGTCCACGCGAGGAACGACGCACAGCGCGGTGAGGACGAGGGCTCCGGCCGCGGCGTACGCGAAGGTGTTGCGGGGACGGGCCAGCCCTAACCGGCCCGCGGCCCGCACCGGGTCCTCGACCCAGCGCTTGGTCACCGCCGAGAGGCCGATCGTCGCGAGCAGGACGGAGAGCCTGTCGAGGGTCGCGAGCGGATGGCCGGTGACGTAGGGAAGCAGGATGATCAGCGGCCAGTGCCACAGGTAGACGGCGTAGGAGACGTCGCCGAGGAACTGCGCCGGCCTCGCGACGAGCAGGTGCGACGGCGCCCACGACACCTCGGGCGCCTCGACCCAGATCAGGGCCGCCGAAGCCGCCACCACGGCGATGGCGGCGGTCCCCGGCATCGGCGTGGACCCGTCGAAGACCAGGGCGCACGACAGCAGTCCCACCAGCGCGACCCAGCCCAGCGCGGCCCGGGCGCGCGGGCCGAGACGTGTGGCGGCCGCCGGGACGAACGCCAGCAGGGCCCCGGCCCCGAACTCCCAGGCCCGGGCGGGGGTCACGAAGTAGGCCCACGCCGGGTCGGTCGCGGTCGCCCACAGCGAGTAGCCCAGCGACGCGACGGTGGTGAGGCCGAGGACGACCAGGACGCTCCGACGGGGGTGGGCGGCTCGGCCGGAGCCACGCCTCGCGAGTCGCATCGACAGGCACAGGCCGAGCAGCACCACCAGCGGCCAGACCAGGTAGAACTGCTCCTCGGCGGAGAGCGTCCAGTAGTGCTGTGCGGGCGACGGAGAGTTGTCCGCAGCCAGGTAGTCCACCGAGTTGACCGCCAGGGTCCAGTTCTCGACGTAGAGCGCCGCGGCCAGGATCTCGCCGAAGAACTGCTCCCAGACCAGGCGTGGCACCCAGACCAGCACCGCGACGGCCGAGGTCAGCAGCACGACGTACGCCGCCGGCAGGAGTCGACGCAGCCGACGGGCCCAGAACCCGGCCAGGCTGACCGACCCGGTGCGGTCCACCTCGCGCAGCAGGTGGGAGGTGATCAGGAAGCCGGAGATCACGAAGAAGACGTCCACCCCGATGTAGCCACCCGGAAGACGGTCAGGCCAGAGGTGGAAGAGGAGCACCAGGAGGACGGCCACTGCCCTGAGGCCCTGAATCTCCCGACGCACCGCTCGATGCTACAAACCTCCGGGCACGCCGTCGGGACCTTCGGCCCTGCCGGCCTGGTGGGCGTGCTTGTTGGCTGGGGACATGGACGAACCCGAGGAGCTGTCGTACGCCAAGTGCCGTGAGCTGATCGGCGGTGGCATCTTCGGCCGGGTGGCCCTATGCACGCCGGTCGGCCCACGCATCCTGCCGGTCAACTACAGCGTGGTCAGCGAGGCCGTTGTCTTCCGCACCTCCGGGTCAGGCGTGTTGGCGGGGCACGGCTGGGAGGAGCCGATCGCCTTCGAGGTCGACCACGTCGACTACGCCGAGCACCGCGGCTGGAGCGTCGTGGCACTGGGCCACGCCCGCCCGGTCGAGGCGCCCGAGCTCGCCCACATCCAGCGCACCTGGGCCCCGCGGCCCTGGGCCGGTGGTGACAAGCCCCTCTACGTCAGGCTGGCGTGGGAGGAGCTCACCGGTCGACGGCTGGGGCGCGGGTGGACCTATGACAACGAGATGCCCGTGCGGCGTACGCACTAACGTGGTCGACGTGTCAGACCTGGAACGCCCGCCCGTACGCCGCTCTCGTCACCTGCTGGACCCCGAGGACCTGCACCGGAGCCACCAGCGGTCGCAGTCCTCCCAGGAGTCGCTGAGCAGCGTGCAGCGATGGGTGATGTCCGTCCTGGCCGTCACCACGATCCTGCACCTGGCCGCCGGCCTGATCCTCGCTGCCTACTTCATGGACGAGTCCCGCACGGATGCTCGCGTCGGCCTGAGCCTCATCGCGGCCGTGGTCGGTGTGCTCGCCGCCGTCACGGCCCGCTTCATCCACCAGAAGCCGCCCCTGAGCCCCTGGCTCCTGCTCGGCCTCACCCCGGGCGTGGTCGGGCTGGTGCTGGTCCTGCGCTGATCCGCTCGCTGGTGCCTGCGGCGAGCGGGAGCGCACCAGACGGGTCGCGCCTAGCTGTTCGCCTCGATGTAGGTCTCCGGGTCCTTGTCGCTGTCGTCGACGTGCTTGCCGGCCGGGTGGGCGGCGTAGAACCGGAGCCACTGCATCGCCAGCTCGTGGCGCTGCTCGAGCGTGGAGCTCTTGATGAAGTCGGGGAGCGCCTCGCGTTCCTCCTCGTCGAGGTGCTCGCCGTTCTCCGTGCGGGCCTCGCCGACTGCCTCGAACCACTCGTCGCTGCCGACCTCGAGGTCGCGTGCCTTGCGTACGGCGTCCCGGATCGAGTTGTGGTCGCCGATGGCGTCGTCGGTCTCCTCCACCGGGTCGCCGGAGTCTCCGACCTTGAGCAGGACCGGGTAGAAGACCTCCTCCTCGGCCTGGGCGTGGGTGTCCAACCGGGTGCCCAGCGGCTCCCAGATGGCGCTCAGCTCCTCCTTGGACTTCGCGTCGTCCAGGAGGAAGAACTGGCGGCGGAACCAGTCGTGGTCTGCGTAGATGAGCTCGATGATGTCGGCCATGTGAGCGTCGTACCCGCCCCGGGCCGATGCCTAACGCGAGAGCGGCCGCCCGGATGACACCACTCACCCGGGGGCCTACCGGCCTCACCGAGCTTCGGTGCGTGCACCTTCGAGCTCACGGCGTGCCTCGGTCGCTCGAGGCGCACCCTCACGAAGGTGAGGGTGAACGTGCTGCCGGCCGACGAGCTGGTGGGCCTCCGCGATCGGGGCTGCGCTGAGCAGACCGTCTGGGCTACCGGTCCACTGTCACGGAACGGGAGAGGCGTAGTGATGCGCCTCGGGGGCCGCTGCGGCCTTGGGCACGTTCAAGTCGACGATGACGCGGCAGCCAGGGTCGCCCACCGCAATCCTCTCCTCGAGCATGACCGACGCGCCGTCGTCGCTGTTGCGCGCAGCGATCCCGCCGAACACGCTTGATGTCATCCGGCACAGCGAGGGTGCCTGATGGACTGCACTGCCGAACGGACAGCGGTCGTTGATCAGCACGATCCGCTCCTCGGTTGCCTCGAGCACGCGGAAGCCGCCGTCGATGGCGTGCTTGAGACGCACGTAGCAGGCACCCATCTGTTCAGGCGTCATCCGCCCCGTGATCGTCATCGCGGCGCGGAACTCATCCTCCATCTGACCGCCGACATCCGTACCCACCTGCGCCACCGCTGCGTCGGCGGAGTCCTGCCCGTGCTGGACCTCGATGGTCTGCGCCAGCTGGACGACCAACGCCCGCAGGAAGGCCTCCTTGCCGAACCCTCCGCCGGGAAGTGCCTCCTCCAGCATCGGCAGTGCTGCGGAACGACGACTGGGCGGGTCGTGGTCGACCGCGACCGGCCGGGAGACGGGCAACGTCATGGAGACCACGAGGCCCTCACCGCTGCGCTCGCGACTCTCCAGCCGTGGTGCCAGCTCCTGCATGATGAACAGCCCCCGGCCCGACTCGAGCAGGGCTTCGAGGTCGACAAGGTCACGCCCGAAGTCCGCTGCAAGGTCTGCGTGCCCCTCCTTGGAGCTCGATGCGACAGCGACAAGCGACAGCTCGGCGGCTGGCCTGGGCTGCACATCGGCTGTCCAGTGGAAGCCCGGCCCGAGGTCGTAGACCGACATGGTGGGGTTCGTGCCCCTCCAGGTGAGCGACACCCAGACCGGACCCGCAGTGTGTCGAACCGCGTTGCCGACCGACTCCGCCACGAGGAGCTCCGCTGCGTCGAAGTCGCTCTCCGACTCACCGTGACGCCTCATGTAGGCGACCAGCTCGCGCCGCAGTAGGGGGAGAGCCTCCGGCGCGCCCCCTGCTAGATACCAGTCCACTCGGCCAGTGTCGCACCTCCGCGCAATCTCGCCCGCCTGAGCGCCGCCCGGCGACGATCACCGCCCGCTCTCACCGCGGCACCGCTCGGCCAGATCGACTCGTTCCGCTTCACCCTGCTTCGCCACCATTCTGGTGCGCGGCTTCGCCACGATGAACTTCTGCGCATTCTGGGTGCAGCACCCGTCGTACGCAGGACTGCCTGTGCCTGGCATGAGCCCCGTTCTCCGCACCCACACCTACGACAGGGGAGCCGCTAGCCTGAGGCCATGCGCCGCACCGCAGACGCCGTGGTCATCGGCGCCGGAGTCATCGGTTGTTCCGTTGCGCACGCGCTGGCCGGCTCGGGTCGATCGGTGCTGGTGGTCGATCGCAACCCAGGGCCTGGTCAGGGGTCGACCAGCGCCTCCTCTGCGATCATTCGCTTCAACTACTCGACTCTGGCCGGGGTGGCGACCGCTTGGGAGGCGCACTGGTCCTGGCTGGACTGGGAAGGGTTCCTCGGTGGCCCCGACAAGGACGGATCGCTCGCGAAGTTCTGGCGAACGGGCTCCTTGTGCCTCGATGCGCCGACCCATGACCCGGCCAAGGTGCTGCGGCTCTTCGACCAGGTCGGGGTGCCCTACGACGTGCTCAGCCCAGATGAGATTCGGCGGGCCTATCCGTGGTTGGACCCCGCGCGTCACTACCCGCCGAAGCCGGTCGACGGCGACGCCTTCTGGGAAGATCCCTCCGGAGAAGTCGGTGGGTACCTCACACCCGACTCGGGGTTCGTCGACGATCCCTCATTCGCCGCGCACAACCTTGCCACGGCCGCCGAACGGCGGGGCGTGCAGTTCCTGTTCCGCGCCACGGTGGCGGGGATCCGGAGCCGCAGTGACCGGGTGTCCGGGGTCGAGCTGACCGACGGGTCAGTTGTCGACACACCCGTGGTGGTCAACGTCTCCGGGCCTTCCTCCGGCCACGTCAATGACTTGGCGGGCGTCTCGGAGGAGTTCGCGGTCCGGACCCGCCCGCTGCGGGTGGAGACGCACTCGGTGCCGGCCCCGCCGGGGTTCGATGTGGGGGGCCGGCCCGGCCCCCTGGTCGCCGATCTCGACCTGGGCACCTACTTCCGGGGCACGCCCTCCGGCGGACTGCTCGTCGGCGGGGCCGAGCCGGAGTGCGACCCGTTGGAGTGGCTGGAGGATCCCGACAGCTACAACCCGTCGGTGACCCGGTCGAACTATGAGGCCCAGGTCTACCGCGCCGCCCGACGCCTGCCGGAGCTGGGCGTCCCCAGCACGCCCCGCGGGATCGCTGCCGTCTACGACGTGGCCGACGACTGGATCCCGATCTATGACAAGACTTCTCTCCCCGGCTTCTACGTGGCGATCGGCACCAGCGGCAACCAGTTCAAGAACGCGCCGTTGGTAGGGAGCTATCTGCGCTCGATCATTGACACCTGCGAATCGGGGGTCGATCACGACATGAATCCGGCCAGTTTTCACCTGCCGCGCACCGGCATCGACCTGGACCTTTCGGCGTACAGTCGACGCCGTCAGCCCAGCTCGGAGAGCAGCAACACGGTCATGGGCTGAGCGGCTCGCCCGTTCGCCGATTCCGCCAGCACACGTAGGACCGACGGAGGGACCGTGAAGCAGACCCACTACAGGGCCGTGGTGATCGGTGGAGGCGTCGTCGGCGCCAGCGTCCTCTACCACCTGGCCAAGCTCGGGTGGAGCGACCTGCTCCTGATCGAGCGATCCGAGCTGACCGCCGGATCGACGTGGCACGCCGCGGCAGGCTTCCACACCCTCAATGGCGACCCCAACGTGGCCGCCCTGCAGAAGTACACCATCGACCTCTACCCCGAGCTCGAGGCGGAGACCGGACAGTCCTGCGGTCTGCACATGACCGGCGGCATCAACCTGGCGGGAACCCCGGAGCGCTGGGAGTGGCTCCAGGCGCAGTGGGCCGTGTTCCAGACGATCGGCAACGAGACGGTGCGTCTTGTCGGACCGGACGAGATCAAGGAACTGTGCCCCATCGTCGACATCGATGGCATCCATGGCGGCATGTACGACACCCACGAAGGTCACCTGGACGCGTCGGGTACGACGTACGCCTACGCCGCCGCGGCGCGCAAGCGTGGGGCGGAGGTCGTGCTGCACAACCGCGTCGTCGAGCTCCACCAGCGCCCCGGGGGCTGGAGCGTGGTCACCGAGCACGGCACGATCACCGCCGACCACGTGGTCAACGCCGGAGGCCTGTGGGCACGCAACGTGGGCCGCATGGCCGGAGTGGATCTGCCGGTGACGCCGATGGAGCTTCACTATCTCGTGACCGAGATGATTCCCGAGGTGGCCGGTCACGACGGTGAGCTGCCGATGATGATGGACCTGGAGGGCTTCACCTACCTCAGGCAGGAGGGACAGGGGCTGCTGCTCGGTGTCTACGAGCTCCGTCCCAAGCACTGGCACGTCGACGGTGCTCCGTGGGACTTCGGGATGCGTCTCCTCCCACCGGACATCGACCGCATCGGACCCGAGCTGGAGATCGGCCTGTCCCGGTTCCCGTGCCTGGAGACGGCGGGCATCAAGAAGTGGGTCAACGGTGCCTTCACGTTCACCCCGGACGGCAACCCCCTCGTGGGACCGGTCGGCGGGCTGCCCGGGTTCTGGGTGGCGTGCGGAGTGATGGCGGGATTCAGCCAGGGAGGCGGGGTGGGGCTGGCGTTGGCGCAGTGGATGGTCAACGGCGAGCCGGAGCGTGATGTCTTCGGCATGGATGTCGCCCGCTACGGATCGTTCGCCAGCGCCGACGGGTACCTCACCGCCACGACCGGTCCCGCGAAGTGGGCGCCCTGGGCGACCAGCTGCTCGTGG
>JBKJON010000159.1:0-8166 GCA_046595715.1 Marmoricola sp. | reverse complement strand
CCCATGGCCGCCATCACCGCGAGGGCCACACCGACGAAGACCACCACGGCAACGACGCGGCCACGGTGGGTCATCCGGACCGCGCGGCGGGCAACGGGGCGAGGCTTCGCGGCCACGCGGACCCGGCGGGCGGCCGGGGCAACGCGGACTGTCACCGGGGCGACCACGGGCTGGCCGTAGTCGAGGTCGAAGACGGTGTCGAAGGCCACGGCCGGCTCGGCACTGCGCTGGGCCGGGACCGCGGTGCGGACGAGGGCGTCGAAACGGGCGTCGACGTCGGACTCGGACGAGATCCGCGGAGTGTGAATGCTGAGTGTGCTCATCGGTCAACCTCTTTCGGGGAAGTGCCCGGCCCAGGTGGCCGAGCGGTCGGTTGGCGACCCCTGCTGTGTGTTGATCGATTTCTATCGCCAGCCACTGACAAGACGTGCTCAGCAGCGGATCGAGCGTATGTTCGATCGAACACGTGTACGACGTTAGAGCAGGTGTTCGAACAGCGCAAGGCTCTTGTCGAACGTTTGTTCGTACGGCGCCGGCCCTCAGGTCAGGAGATGACGGCATGAATTCCGCGACACGCGGTTCGAACATGTGTTTGAAGTGACCCCTGTGACTGGACTACCTTGCCCTCATGGCGACTCGCGAGCAGGACCCCACGGACAGCACCGGTCCCACCAAGGCCGGCACCACCCCTCTCCCCGTCTCGGACGGCGGGGCCGGGCGCGGACGCAACAACATCTCGGAGATGCCGGACGCCGCGCCGGACGCCACCGGGCTGACCCCGAGGCAGCAGCGGATCCTCAACGTGCTCCGCGAGTCGATCGAGAAGCGCGGCTACCCGCCCAGCATCCGCGAGATCGGTGAGCTCGTCGGGCTGACCAGCTCCTCCAGCGTGGCCCACCAGCTGCGCGTGCTCGAGGGCAAGGGCTTCATCAAGCGCGACCCCAACCGTCCGCGCGCGCTCGAGGTGTTCATCCCCGAGCTGATGGCCGCCCGTCGTGCGATCGCCTCCGCCGACGAGGCCGGACTGGGGGCCGGCTACGACCAGACGGGGCTCGGGGACGCCATCCCCACGCCCACCATGGTGCCGATGGTCGGTCGTATCGCGGCCGGTGGCCCGATCCTGGCCGAGGAGCGCGTTGAGGAGATCTTCCCGCTCCCCAAGAGCCTGGTCGGCGACGGCACCCTGTTCCTGCTCGAGGTCTCCGGCGACTCGATGGTCGGCGCGGCCATCTGCCACGGCGACTACGTCGTGATCCGCCAGCAGCCGACCGCCGAGAACGGCGAGGTCGTCGCCGCGATGCTCGACGGTGAGGCCACGGTCAAGACCTTCCAGAAGAAGGACGGGAAGATCTGGCTGCTGCCGCACAACGACGCCTACGACCCGATCGACGGCACCTACGCCACCATCCTGGGCAAGGTCACCGCGGTCCTGCGTCGCATGTGAGGCACACCCTGCGCCAACGCCGCCACCCGTTCTCGGTGACGGCGTTCAGCCGGATAGGCGCGCCCGCCTGGTCGCTCTGGTCAGCGCCGTGGGGGTTCGCTGACCGCTAGCTCCCGGCCAGCCGCTTCAGGGCCCGGCGTACGACGGCCGGGTCGTCGGTCTGCCACATCGGCGGCAGGCTGGCCCGCAGGAAGCTGCCGTAGCGCGCGGTGACCAGCCGCGGGTCCAGGCAGGCCACCACCCCGCGGTCGGTGGTGGTGCGGATCAGTCGACCCGAGCCCTGTGCCAGCAGCAGCGCCGCGTGGATCGCGGCCACGCTCATGAACCCGTTGACCCCGGCCTTGTCGGCGGCGCGCTGGCGGGCCGACATCAGCGGGTCGTCGGGCCGCGGGAAGGGGATCCGGTCGATGATCACCAGCTGGCAGGTCTCGCCGGGGACGTCGAGGCCCTGCCACAGCGACAGGGTGCCGAAGAGGTTGGTGTGCGGGTCGCCGACGAACTGGCGGGCGAGCTCGGGCAGCTGGGCGTCACCCTGGGCCAGCGTGGTCAGGTGGGGCAGCGCCTCACGGACGTGCTCGGCCGCAGCCTCGGCCGCCCGACGGCTCGAGAACAGCCCGAGCGTGCGGCCGTCAGCGGCGTCCACGAGCTCGGTGATCTCGTCGAGGTGAGCCTGGGTGAGACCGTCGCGGCCCGGCGGCGGCAGGTGGCGGGCGACGTAGAGGATCGCCTGCTGGCCGTAGTCGAAGGGCGACCCGACGTCGAGCCCCTCCCAGGTGTCCCCTCGGTCGGCGGCGCGCAGCCCCAACGAGGTCGCCACCGTGTCGAAGTCACCCCCGAGCTTGAGGGTCGCAGAGGTGAAGATCGCGGTCTTGTCGGCCAGCAGCTTCTCGCGCATCGGGCCGGCGACCTCGAGGGGTGCGACGCACAGGTGGTTGCCACCCCGGTTGGCGTCCCGTTCGCTGACCCAGAGCACGTCCTTCTCCGAGCCGGCCGCCATCCGCTCGGCGGTCTTGAACAGCTCCTGCGCCCACCCCTTGGCCTGGGTGCTGGCGGCGTCGCCGCTGCCCGCGGCCGCCGGCGCCTCCTTGGGGAAGGCCGAGACCAGGGCCCGCGCGGCGTCGCGCACCAGCACGAGCGCGTCGCCGAGCTGCTCCGAGAGGTGGTCGATCCGGCCGGGCTGAGTGGCCGCGATCGCGTCCCGCAGGGCCTCCCCCGCATCACCGAGGTCGTCGGCCTCCGACCCCTCGACGTGGCGCTCGGCCCGGCGTGAGGTGCGGTCGATCTCCGGCAGGGACAGCTCGTCGGTGGCGGCCTGGGTCACCCGGGAGACCAGCTCGTGGGCCTCGTCGATCACCGCGACGTCGTACTCCGGGATCATCGGGACACCCTCGATGGCGTCGATCGCGAGCAGTGAGTGGTTGGTGACGATCAGCTGGGACCGGGAGGCCCGCTCCTTGGCTCGTTCGGCGAAGCACTCGGTGCCGTAGGGGCACCTGGTCGCACCGAGGCACTCGCGGTGGCTGACGCTGACCTGGCGCCAGATCCGGTCGGTATGACGAGGGGCGTGGTCGCGCTCGCCGGTGCCGCTCTCCTGCGCCTCCGCCTCGACCCACTCCCGCAGGGAGACCACCTCGGCGCCGACCGACCCCTCGGGCAGGTCGACGAGGACGCCCTGGTCGTTGGGCACCCCCTCGCGCACGCGGTGCAGGCAGGCGTAGTTGGAGCGACCCTTGAGGACGGCGTAGGTCCCGACCTCACCGAGCTCCTCGCTGGCCGCCTCGAACAGGGCCGGGATGTCGCGCTCGACCAGCTGGTGCTGGAGGGCGAGGGTCGCGGTGGCGACCACGACGCGGTGGTGGTGCAGCAGGGCGGGCACGAGGTAGCCGAGGGACTTGCCGGTGCCCGTGCCGGCCTGCACGAGGAGGTGCTGCCCGTCCTCCATGGCTTTGGCCACGGACTCGGCCATCGCGACCTGCCCGGGTCGCTCCTGGCCACCCAGTGCGGCGACGGCCGCGTGCAGCACGTCACGCACGCCCTGCTGCTCGACCCCGGCCTTCTTCGACACCCGAGCACCCTATGTCCTGTCGCGTCCGAGACCGTGAGGGAGCACACAGGGCAGGCGGGAGGTCCCTCTGCGGACTCGCATTCCCCGCCTCCGTTGGGATAGGGACGACTCATGGCCACCACCGAAGACACGTCACGACTCACGAACGGACCGTCCCCGGAGACCGGGTCCCGCCCCGGCCCCGGGGCCCCCGGAGCCGGTTCGACCGACCTCGACCACCCCGCACTCGAGAGTCCCGTCGAGGAGCAGAGGATCGCCGGCGGCCTGGACCGCGTCGTCTTCGGTGTCACCGCCGCGCTCGCCATCGGCTTCCTGGTCTGGGGCTTCGTCGACACCGGCTCCCTGGGCAGCGCCTCCGACGCGGCCCTCGGCTGGACCGTGACCTCGATGGGGTGGCTGTTCGTGCTGACCGCCTCGTCCTTCGTCGTCTTCGTGATCTGGCTGGCGGCCGGTCGCTTCGGTGACATCCCGCTGGGCAACGACGGCGAGAAGCCGGAGTTCTCGACGGTGTCCTGGATCGCGATGATGTTCAGCGCAGGCATGGGCATCGGCCTGATGTTCTACGGCGTGAGCGAGCCGCTCTCCCACTTCGTCACGCCTCCTCCGGGCACCGGCGGGGAGAACAACCCCGAGGCCGTGCAGACCGCGATGGCCACGACCCTGTTCCACTGGACCCTGCACCCGTGGGCGATCTACGCCGTGGTCGGCATCGCCATCGCCTACGGCGTCTACCGCAAGGGCCGCCCCCAGCTGATCAGCTCGGCCTTCACCTCACTGATCGGCAAGCGGCGGGCGGAGGGCCCCGCCGGACGCGTGATCGACATCCTGGCCATCTTCGCCACCCTCTTCGGCTCCGCCGCCTCGCTGGGCCTCGGCGCCCTGCAGATCGGCAGTGGCCTCGAGATCGTCGGTGGCATCGGCAAGGTCGGCAACGGTGTCCTGGTCGGCATCATCGCCGTGCTCACCGCTGCCTTCATCGCCTCGGCGATCTCCGGCATCGACAAGGGCATCCAGTGGCTGTCCAACATCAACATGGTGCTGGCCCTGACGCTCGCGGTCTTCGTGTTCGTCGTCGGCCCGACGGTCTTCATGCTCGACCTGATCCCCACCGCCGTGGGCTCCTACTTCCAGGACCTCGCCCAGATGTCTGCACGCACCGAGGCCGCAGGTGGCGACGGCATGGCTGACTGGCTCGCTGGCTGGACCGTCTTCTACTGGGCCTGGTGGATGTCGTGGACCCCCTTCGTCGGGATGTTCATCGCACGCATCTCCCGTGGTCGGACCATCCGCCAGTTCGTCACCGGGGTGCTTCTCGTGCCCAGCCTGGTCAGCCTGGTCTGGTTCGCGGTCTTCGGCGGTGCGGCGATCCACCTGCAGCAGGGTGGGGTCGACCTCGGTGGCACCTCCAGCCCGGAGGGTCAGCTGTTCGGGATGCTCGAGCAGTACCCGCTGGCCACCGCGACCTCGGTCCTGGTGATGGCGCTCGTGGCGATCTTCTTCGTCTCCGGCGCCGACGCCGCCTCGATCGTGATGGGCACCCTGTCCGAGCGCGGCACCCTCGAGCCGAGCAGGTGGACCGTCGTCTTCTGGGGTGTCGCCACCGGTGGCGTCGCCGCGGTGATGCTGCTGATCGGCGGCGACACGGCGCTCACCGGCCTGCAGAACATCACCATCGTCGCCGCCCTGCCGTTCGCGCTCGTGATGATCGCGCTGTGCGTGGCGCTGGTGAAGGACCTGCGTGCCGACCCGTTGATGGTCCGCCGGGAGTACGCCGTCGTGGCGGTCGAGCAGGCGGTCGTCGAGGGCGTCACCCGGCACGGGGACGACTTCGTCATCTCGGTGCAGAAGTCCGAGCCTTCCGAGGGCTGACGCCCACGTGTGACGGGCGTTACAGTCGCGCCCATGACGAGGGAACGCGAACCGGAGCTCACCACGGTCCTGTCCGAGCTTTCCTATCTGGAGTGCCCACGGTGGCACGATGGACGGCTCTGGGTCGTCGACTTCTACACCTACCGGGTGCTGTCGTTGGCCGAGGACGGGTCGGATCTCCGCGTCGAGGCCCACGTTCCCGAGCAGCCCTCGGGGCTGGGCTGGCTGCCGGACGGTCGGCTGCTCGTGGTCTCCATGCGCGACGCCAAGATCCTTCGACGCGAGCAGGACGGCGAGCTGGTCGTGCACGCGGACCTCTCGGCCCACGTCACCGGTCATCCCAACGACATGGTGGTCGACGACCAGGGTCGTGCCTTCGTGGGCAACTTCGGCTTCGACCTGATGGGCGGCGCCGACGTGACCCCGACCGTGCTGCTGCGCGTCGACCCGGACGGCACGGTCACCGAGGTGGCCGACGACCTGTGGTTCCCCAACGGCAGCGTGATCACCGCGGACGGTGTCCTGATCGTCGATGAGACCTTCGGCAACCGCGTCACGGCCTTCGACATCGAGCCGGACGGCTCGCTCTCGAACCGCAGGACCTGGGCGAAGTTCGGTGAGCCGCCGACCTCGACCGTGCTGGGTGAGGTGATCCCGGGCCTGGCGGTCGCGCCAGACGGCTGCGGCCTCGACGCCGAGGGCTGCCTGTGGCTGGCCGACGCGGTCAACGGGCGCGTCCTCCGGGTGCGTGAGGGGGGAGAGATCGTCCAGGAGATCCCCACCGGCACGGGCGTCTTCGCCTGCGTGCTGGGCGGTTCCGACGGCCGCACGCTCTTCTTGTGCTGCGCCCCCGACTTCGACGAGCACGCCCGCAGCGCCGCCCGCGAGGCGGAGCTGTTAGCCGTGCGGGTCGAGGTACCCCACGCCGGGACGCCCTGACTGAGCGCCCGCTGAGCGGGTGCCTCAGAAGCTGACGGTCGGGGCCTCGTTCAGGACCTGGTACGGCTCTACCTGCCCGTCACGGGTCACCGAGAGGTTCGTCGGGCGCAGCCGCACGTGCGAGTCGCCGGGGTCCTGGAGGTCGAAGAACCGGAAGATGCCGTGCTTGCCGCTGGGCAGGTTCACGCTCAGCGTCTCGGTGGCGGTCAGCCGGCCGTCCCTGGAGACGATGAAGTCGGCGTCGTAGTCGGTGATCGGCGCGGTGTCAGGCGCGAGATCGCCACCGCTCCCCCAACGCACCGCGGGGAAGAACACCGTCAGGACCAAGATCAGCAGGCCGAGCAGTCGTGCCACCCAGCGCTTCATGTGCGCACAGTATCGATCAGCGTCCGCCGGCGGACCTCAGTCACCCCTTTCGCAGCCGCAGCGTCGCCACGACCGCGAGATGGTCGGTGTCCGGCACCGCGACGGTGTGGGTCCGGATGGCGTCGTACTGAGGGCTGATCAGCACGTGGTCGATCGCCACCAGGGGTCGCAGCCAGCTTTCGCGGTAGCGCGTCGGCCACGTGGGCTGCCACCCGGACCCGGCAGCTTCGGCCGCGTCGCGCAACCCGGCGCGGAGCACGGCGCGCAACGGCTCGTGGTCTCGGGTGGCGTTGAAGTCACCCAGCACGAGCGTCGGTCCCTGCGCGACCGCCAGGGCGGCACGCTCGCGCACGCGGTCCATGTCCGCCAACCATGGTCGTGGCGCCACCACCGGTTGGGAGGTGTGCACGGCCAGCAGCCGGAAGGCCTCAGGCGCCCCGATCATCGTGTCCAGGCCCCCCTTGCCGAGGGTGAACGCGGTCGTCCCACCGAGGGGAAACCGGGAGAAGACCATCGTGCCCGCGGCTGAGGCGACCGGAGTCCCGAGCTGGTGCGGCAGCAGGTCGGTGAGGCCGGCCGCGACCAGCTTCGACAGCGCCTGCGGGGACACCTCCTCGAGCACCAGGACGTCGACGCCGTCGGTGGCCACGGTGCGCACCACCGTCACCGCGTCTCCCCGCCCGAACTCCAGGTTGGAGGTCATCACGGTCAGGTCGGACCTGCCCGACGCGCCGCCGACGAAGAGCGGGACGACGGCCCACCCCTGCACCACCAGGCCCACCACGGCCACGCCCGAGGCCAGCACGATCCATCTCCTGCGCGTCGCTCGGCGCAGGGTCAGCAGGCAGCCGAGGAGGACGACCACGAACCCCACCACGGCGTACGACGAGAACGAGGCCAGCTGGACCGCGGGACCGAAGCCGGTGTGCAGGAACCGGACGGCCGTCAGCACGAACAGGCCCGTGAGCACGAGGGCAGTGACCAGCCCGAGGATCCTCCGCATGCGGCGAAGCCTACGAAAGGGTCAGGCGCTGTGGGCGTACGCCGCGAGCTCGCCCGAGAGCGACTCGTTCACGCGTGCCTTGAGGAGCGTCCCGGCACCGGTGTGCTCGAGCGAGAGCACCTCGCCGTTCTCGTGCACCCGGCTGAGCAGGTCGCCGCGGTCGTAGGGCAGCAGTGCCGTGATCTCGATCTGCGGGTGCGGGAGGTCGGCCTCGACCGCGGCCAGCGCCTCGGCGATGCCCTCACCGGTGTGGGCGGAGACCACGACGGAGTGGGGCTCGCGCTGACGCAGCCGCGCGAGCACGAGGGGGTCGGCGATGTCGGCCTTGTTGATCACCACGAGCTCGGGCACCTTGTCGGCCCCGATCTCGGCGAACACCTCGCGGACCGCGTTGAGCTGTCCCTCCGGGTCCGGGTGCGCGCCGTCCACGACGTGCAGGATCAGGTCGGAGTCAGCGACTTCTTCAAGCGTGGACCGGAA
>JBKJON010000040.1:0-2882 GCA_046595715.1 Marmoricola sp. | reverse complement strand
CCTCACCGCCACCACCATCCGCAGGATGTGCTGCGACGCCGACCTCATCCCCATCGTCCTCGGCACCCAAGGCGAGGTCCTCGACGTCGGCCGCCGACAACGCCTCGTCACCACCGCGATTTGGAGAGCCCTGGTCGCCCGCGACCACCACTGCCGCTTCCCGAACTGCACCAGACCACCAGTCATGACCCACGCCCACCACATCAGGCACTGGGCCGAGGGCGGAGCAACGTCACTGGGAAACATGATCCTGCTCTGCGGCCACCACCACCGACTGGTCCACGCCGGACCCTGGCAGATCCGAGGAACCGGACCCGACGACTTCACCTTCGACCCACCACCCGACACCCGACGCAGATCCGGCACCGGACGAGAGCCACCCGGCGGATGAGGCACCGTCCCCACGACGCGAGGGTCCTAGGCAGGAGCGCGCGCGACGACGAACACGCGACGGAACGGCATCACCACGGCGCCGTTGCGCTCCGGGTAGGCCTCGCGCAACCGCTTCTTGAACTCGTCCTCGAACGGCGGCCGCAGGTCCTCTGGGAGCGCCTGCAGCGTCGGACGGGCGGCGGCGCCGGTGACCCAGGTGAAGACGGGGTCGGGCCCGCGGAGCACGTGCAGGTAGGTGGTCTCCCACGCATCGACCTCGCAGCCGAGGTGGCGCAGGGCCCGGAGGTAGGTCGCGGCGTCGTGGGCACCGTGGTCGGCCACGTCGGCGGTGTGCTCGGCGTACGGCGCCTCGGCGGCCAGCTCGAGACGGAGGGTGTGACTGGGCTCGTGGAAGTTGCCCGGCACCTGGAAGGCCAACCAGCCTCCTGGGGTGAGCGACTCCACGAGCCCGGGGAGGAGGTCGAGGTGGTCCGGGACCCACTGCAGGACGGCGTTGGAGACGATCACGTCCACGGAGCCGGAAGGGGCGCGCCAGTCGTTCACGTCCCCGACCGTGAATTCGACGTCCGCATCAGTAGGAGCCGCGTTCACCATCTCGGGGCTCGAGTCGACGCCGGTGACCTGAGCGTCCGGCCAGCGCTCCGCGAGGAGGACCGTCAGGTTGCCTGCACCGCAACCGAGGTCGACCACGGTGCGCGGCGCCTCCGCGCCGATGCGACCGACCAGGTCGACGAAGGGCCGCCCTCGTTCGTCGGCGAAGGCGAGGTAGCGGCCGGCGTCCCAGGTGAAGCGCGCGCTCATCACGCCAGACTATCTCGATGTCAAGAATCTTGTCGGGCTACAATCCCGGGGTGGATCGCGACGAGGTGGACGAGCTGGTGGAGGCCTGGACCCGTGAGCGAGCTGATCTCGATCTCGCCCCTGTCGAGGTGTTCAGCCGGATCAGCCGGCTGGCGCGACTGCTCGACAAGGCGCGTCGCGAGGCGTTCACCGCCCACCACATCGAGACCTGGGAGTTCGACGTCCTGTCAGCACTGCGGCGGGCCGGAGCGCCCTACCAGCTCACCCCGGGGGCGCTGCTCCGCCAGACGATGGTCACCAGCGGCACCATGACCAACCGGGTGGACCGACTCACCCTGCGCCAGCTCGTCGAGCGGTTCCCCGACCCGAGGGACCGACGCGGGGTCCTGGTGCGTCTGACGCCGACCGGCAAGGAGGCGGTCGACGGCGCCTTCGAGTCGCTCCTCGCGAGCGAGCGTGAGCTGCTCAGCGACCTGCCCGCGGCCGATCGCACCCGGCTGGCGGCCCTGCTCAAGCAGCTGATGGTCCCGCTGCGCTGAGGCTCACGCTCCCGAGTTGGTCCGGTGGCGCGGGTTGCGCGGGTCTTCCCTGAAGTCGTGCGCCTCGAAGTCGACGGTCCGCATGGCGTTGGCTATCGAGCTGACGACCGTCGTCCCGATCCGGCCCTCCCGGTCGAAGACCACGGCCGTGCCGACCGCGATGCCGTCGTGGCTGATGCGGTCGGTGGCGGAGAGCCCGATCTCGCGCCCGACCGGCAGCCGCGCCAGCGCCATCGTGATGTCGGTGTTGATGTGCTCGACGCCGTTCCCGCCCCAGTTGGTCACCATGCTCGTGGCGTCCGCGACGCTGGCCGACACCACGAAGGGCGACGGATCCTCGTCCGGCACGACCGGTACGCCGACCTGCCAGGTCATCTTGTGCCCGCCGTTCTGGTGCGCGCCGAACGACTCGTCCCAGACCCCGTCGCTCGCGAACAGCGGCACCCGGATCTCCTCCGTCGGCGGGGCCAGCTCGAGCGGGGGCGCCGAGGGGGCACCGGTGGGCTCCCAGACCTCCCCCGTCACCGGCTTCGTCACCTTCAGGAACAACGCGCTCGCCCGGGCCACCGGCTCACCGTTCTGCTCCAAGGTGGCGTCCACCAGGCACAGCCGCCGCCCCTCGCGGACGACGTAGCTGGTGAGGTGGCACAGCTCCATGGCGGCCGGCCGAAACAGGTCGACGGTGTAGCGGGCCGGTCGCAGGTCGCCGCGCCCCAGCTCGGCGACCTGGCTTTCGAGAGCGCGGGCCAGGGCACCGCTGAGGGCGACCCCGTGCATCTGGTTCTTGCTCCACAGGCTGCAGGCGAGGTCGGCGGGAAGCAGGTCGTCGCCACTACGGGTGAAGAAGGAGAGAGGCATGGGCGCATTCTTGCCGACGCCGGCTCACTCCAGCAGGGCGACTGCCCCCAGCCACTCCAGCTCGAGGTCCGCCTTCTGTGCAGCGAGGGTCTTCGCCTCGCCGGAGAGGGCCTTGAGCTTCTCGGGGTCCGAGGCGTTGACGGACATCTCGTCGGTGATGGCGGCCTCCCTGGCGTTGATCCGCGCCAGCTGCTTGTCGAGGCGGGCGACGGTCTTGCGGGCAGCGCGTTCGTCCGCGCCCCCCACCTTGGCCTTGGCGGGTCCCGCCGGGACCCCCTGCCCTGCTTCGTG